>CAXTTX010000028.1:6626-17027 GCA_964247045.1 uncultured Verrucomicrobiales bacterium
AGAACAACCTCTCCGGCCTGGGGATGAACCCCGCCGCCGTGGAGATCAAGGTGACGCAGGACGGGTTCGCCAACCAGAACGGCTGCGGCTCGACCTTCGCGGCGTCCGGCTGGCCGGTGACGGGGCACAGCGAGGAAAACTCCGGGCAATTGAGCGTGATCCAGTAGCGGCGGCCGGGGCGTTGATTCGGGAAAACGTCCAGTTTCGCTTCGTCCGGACTGGCCGGGAGGCGGTTCTGGGATTTCCCGAGCAGGGACAGGTTCTTCAGCTCTTCGCGCTCCGGCATGGCCGGATTCTGGAATACCCCGCCAAAACGTCGATTCCTTTTTCCCAACAAAAGAGCCCCCTTCCGGGCAATCCGCGGGTCAACCAGAGAGCCTGTAAAATCACCTTTCCGAAATCCCGTAACGGCCTTATAATTGCATGCAAGGGCGACCAAAAGCCGTCCTTTCCAACACCTTCCACCATCACCCCTCACCCTGAACCACCCATGGGCCTCTTCGATTCGCTGGTCAAAAAGAAGCCGCAGCCTGCCGAGCCCGCTCCCGTTGCCGCCGGGGAGCCCGTCGCGACTGCCGAATTGGAACCAACTCCCTTGGCGGACCTTTCCGAACTATTCCCTTATCCCGTCGTTGCCGGCCGCGGGGGCGAGCAGGTGGAGATCGACCTTTACCGCATGCGGAAAGAACTGCATGGCTCCGGTACTTACCCAATCATCGTTGGCGACCGGGACAGTGCCATGAGCTTGCTGGACGGCTGGGACCAGCCTTTCGATTACGATGGGCAGATGGCTCTCTCCCGCCGGACGATCGTGGAAGACTGGTTCCGTGCCCAGCTCGACAAAAACCCGCTCCCGGAACAAGGCGCAACACCGGCGGTGGAAACCATCGAGTCGATGATCCGCCTGCGGATCGGCTTCGACAACCACGGGCAGCCCCGCAAGGAGGTGTTCATTGCAACGATCCCCACACCGCATAGCAGCTCGGTCCCGATTTACTTGCACTTCGGGGATTGGAATGCCTGTCCCTCCGCTTGGGTCCATGCCATGCTAGCCCGCTACTGGCGGGAAATGTATGGCGCGGAACTGGCGTCCATCACCGCGGACACTATTGAATTCACCGTGGCCGACCCACCCGCCACCGATGAAGCGGCCCTCACGCTGGCGACGCAACAGTATCTCTACTGCCGGGACATCGTGGATAAGGGAGTCGGTTCGGTGGAGGCGCTGGCAGAGCTCCTGCGAGGATCGACCCGCTGGTTTTTCTGGTGGGATTGAGGTCCGGAGGGCGCACTCTGGAATCGGATGTGCTCATCTCGGACTCATGTCCTTGAGCCCTTCGGGTGTGAAATCCGTGTTTTGATAGGCAACGCCGTGCTTGAGTTTCGAGCCTTCCAGGTCCGTGGAGGAACCCTTCGAAACATCTTGGATGGTTAAATTCGCCGGGACGTTTCGGTCGGTATCATCGGAGGCCACGTTCCGGGTATCGATCCTGCGCGAGACCGCGCCCGATGAGGTGTATTTTTCCACCCGCATCGGGACGACGCGTTTGGTATCAATCCAACTGCGGACCAAGGTGGCGCCCGAAATCCCGGCCTTGCCCGATCTGGATTCGAGGATCTGGCAGGACACCTTGTTGACCACCTCGGTGCCGACAATCTTTTGGTCGCTCCAGACGAAGAAATCCTCAAGCACATCGGCATAAGTCAAGGCACTGCCAAAAAGAGGATCCTTGATTTGCCCGGAGGCGAGGGTCTTCACCGTGTTTGGCGGGGTGAAGGTGGCACCGCTGAACTCACTACCGGACTGCCGGAGCAGAACGGCCTCACCCGCGCGCTCCTTTGGCCAGAGGACTTGGTAAACGATCTCCGTGGATTTCGCCGAGCGGCGCTGTTTGACCTGAAGTTGCAAGGTGACCTTGGAACCCTCCGCAGGCTTGATCTCCAGCTTCATCCGGACGTAAGACGAACCATCCTGCTGAAGGGCGGAGAGCCTTGACGCTAGATCCTTGGCAGACGCTGCCTCGGGCTCGGCTGCAGTCAAGGGCATGGCCAAGGCCATCGCGTAAAAAATAGGGTGCATCATGGTTTGCGGATCGTCAGCCCTGCATCGCCAGGCTCGGGGTGAGCCTTGAACTCCGCCAGGCGGGATATAGTCCGCTAATGACGCCCACAATCACGGCGATCGCCACTGAAATCACCATCAATCGCGGACTCAGGTCCGGCTCGAGCAAACCGTGGATGGCCGGCATCTTTTCGAGGATTTTGACAGTCAGCAGGCCGACCAGAACTCCGCCGACCCCGCCGAGGAAACCGAGCAGGGCGGATTCCATGAGAATCATCCGCATCACCCGGCCCCGCTTCCAACCGATGGCGAGAAGGATGCTGATCTCCTGTTTGCGCTCGAAGACGGTCATGAGCATGGTGTTCATCACGCCAAGAACGCCGACGATCACAGCGAGCAGCGAGGTTCCCCAGCTCATCGCGCTGATGAATTTGTAAGCCTGGCTATTCCCCACGTTGTCTCCGGCAGGCAACGCCTTCGCTTCCGGGGCCACCTTGTTGATCTCCGTACAGAGGTTTTTGAGTTCCTCCGGTGAAAATCCCGGGACCGCACGGACATCGATGACGTTGAGCTTGCCCTGATTGGACGAAATTTCCTGATAGAGCGGGAGGGAAACGATCAAAGAGCCGTTTTCCACGAGCGCACCGCCATCGACGATACCGACCACCGTAAGTTCGCGCACGTCGATCTGGATGGGATCGCCGATCTTCTTGTGGAGTACTTCGGCGGCGTTCTGGCCGAAGACGACAGCGGGTTCCATGGCATCATTGGGCAGGCGGCCGGAAAGGATCTTCAGATTCTGCCAGGAGAAGCCACCCCACTCGCGGGCCGAGACGATCATCATCGATGAATCCTCGATGCTGGTCAGGTCCACGTAGAGTCCGCAAACCGCTGCCACCTTCGGCACCGCGGCGATCCGGTCCCGGACTGCGGCATCGAAAGGTTTCGGGGCGAGCGCACTGCCCATGTTGCTGACCACGATGTCTGTGCCGCGGGCCTGCATGCCCTTGGCCCAGCTCTGCTCGAAACCGCGCGAGATACCGACCAACGCGACGACCGCGGCAATGCCGATGGAAATACCCACCAGCGTGAGTCCGGTGCGGACGGGGCGCCGTAGCAAGCCACGCCAGATGATGGTGAAGAAGGTCATGGCGTATTGCTGTCGGACAGGACCCTTCCGTCCATCATGTGGATGACCCGAGACGCCCGCGCGGCGATCGATGGATCGTGCGTGATGAGCACGAGCGTCATGTCGTATTCCTTGTGAAGGCGGATGATGAGATCCAGAATAACGTGGGCATTCTTGCTATCCAAATTACCGGTGGGTTCATCAGCAAGGAGGACCGAGGGCTTGTTGCCCAAGCTACGGGCGATGGCCACCCGCTGGCGTTCGCCACCGGAGAGTTTGGAGGGAAAGTGATTGATTCGATGCTCCAGCCCGACCGCCTTGAGGAGTTCGATGGCGCGATCCTTGCGTTCCGATGCCGTGCGTTCCGTTTCGAACATCGGCATCTGCACGTTTTCGAGCGCGGTGAATGTTGGCAAAAGATGAAAGGCTTGGAAGATGATACCGATTTCCTTGGCGCGATAGGGCGAAGCATCCCGATAACCTGGTATCGGCCTGCCGCGGTATTCCAAGGTTCCACCGCCGGGTTGATCCAGCGCACCGAGCATTTGCAGAAGCGTGCTTTTGCCACACCCGCTGGGTCCGGTGATGGCCACGAATTCGCCCTGCATGATCCGCAGGTCGAGCCCCTGGAGCGCCTGCACGCTTCCGCCATCGTAATCTTTCCTCAGGCCCTTTGCCTCATAAACGCAGGCAGGCGGGCCAGCCGGATTTCCGGGAGATGAATTCATGATCGTGTGTCGGACGCATGCCACTGGGCACCGACCTTTGGATCCGCGAGCGCGCGGATCAAATGCACCATCGCGTGGCGATAGCTTGGAAAGGGGTGGATTTCATCCGGATGGGTCGGCTCGAGTTCCTGCGCCAGCCTCGGCAGCTCGGCATGCGGCAAGCCGACATGGAGATGGTGAAGGCCATGGTAAGGCTCATGCAAAAGGGTGAACGCCACGAGCTTGCCGGTCCAGGTGTCCGCGACGATGCTGCGGGTTCCACTGTTGATTGTACTGCCGGTGAGCCCCACGTGCTCGATGTATTTCCGCCAACTCTGGAGATTCCCCGCGATGAAGGTGGGGATGAAATACATCAATAGGAAGTATTTCCAGACACCGAAGAAAGCGACCAAGGGGAGGATCATTGCCCAGACCACGGCCATCAGGGCGAATTCCTTCCAGATCCGCTTGCGGACCTTCTTGCTCCGGATCGGGGAATCTTTGCGGAGAAAGGTGCGCAGGAAGAGTGCCGGCGTGAAGAACATGCCAAAGTTCAATTCCACGAAAGCGGTGAGGACGCGTTTCCAGCGGGGAGTGGAAGTGAAAACGAAGGGCCACAGTTCCTCGTCCTTCTCGGTGGTGAAATGCGCGTGGTGGGACTGGTGCGCGGCCCGATAGAGGCTGAAGCTCATGAAGCTGAACACGCCTATCAGGACACCGTCGAACTCATTGAACGTCCGATTCCGGCGCAGCAGACCGTGGGAGGCTTCATGAAAACCCACGGCGGCCCCGTGCATGAGATGGCTCACCACCATCACCAGTGGCACCGCGAACCAGAGCGAGGCACCGCTCATCAGGACGGCAAGCAGTCCAAGTTCCGAAAGCGCGAAGAGGATGATGACGATCTGGAATGCGGACCTGCTGACCCAATGGGGTTCATCCAGATCCGCGGCAGCACTGGCGTCCGTCGCATTCATGGCAGGGAGGTCATGAGGTTGGAGGTGGTGATTTCAGGCGAGCGGCAGACGCTTGCCAGAACCGCGAGATACAGGTCGCATAGGCGGCGAATATCTTCCAGAGGGAAAAGTTGGCCGCGGAAGAGCCACTCCACATCGAGGCCATCCCCTTGCTCGGTGATCTCACAGGCCAGGTCGAAGCGGGCGGTGCCGGTGGAGCGCATGCGGAGTTGGAGCGAAAGGCCCGGCACGGAGACGTCCGGAACAGGATGATTCTGCAACGCGAAGCGGACTTCGAAAACCGGGTTGTAGCCAGGCGTGGAGGCATCCCCCACGGCCTTCGCGAGTTCCGCGAAGGGCATGGCATGGGCGAAGGCCTCCACCGTGGTCCGGTGGACCGACTGGAGGCTGTCGGAAAAGCTCCGTTCCGGGTCGATTTGCCCGCGGATGGGGACAATGCCCGCGCAATAGCCCATCGTCTCGCGCACCGCCTGTTTGTTGCGGTTGGCCACGGGTGTGCCGACGACGATGTCATCCGCGCCCGTCCATTTCGACAGGGCGATCTGGAAGGCGGCCAACAAGGTACTGTAAAGCGTGGCCCCGCTCTTGCGCGCAAGCTCGCGGACGGCGAGCCCCAAGTCCGGCGGGACGTGCGACATGCTTCTTTGCAACAGGCCGGAAATCGCCGTGGGATCGGCGGGAGGACTCCAGAGCCGTGGTGCGTCGGAGAGATGGTTCCGCCACCAGGCGGCGCGCTTTTCCAATTCCGCGGCCGTCCAGAACGCGCGCTCGGCCGCGCCCCATTCCGAATAGGACTGCGGCACGGAAGGAAGGGGCATCCCGTTCCCCTTCACGCTTCCCAGGTAGGCGGCGAACAGATCCTGCACGAAAACGCCAAGCGTCCAGCCATCGGCAATGGAGTGATGGATTGCGAAGGCAAGGACATGTTCATTCGGCGACCGGCGGAAAACGGTCGCCCGATAGAGAGGACCCTGCAGGAGTTCAAAAGGCGTTTCGAAAATCTCCCGGGCCAGTTCCTCGATGGATTCGGAATTATTCTCCGAGGCAGATAGCTCATGGAAAGCGAGGGCATGTTTGCCGCTCCGGCGGATCATCTGCAAGGGCCCGTTTTTGCCCGGCAAAAAGGAAAGCCGGAACACCTCCTGGCGATCCACCACCTTTTGCAAGGCGGCCTCGCTGCCTTCCTTGGTCAGCGCGCCCTTCAAATGGATAATCGCGCAGATATTGTTAGAGGCGTCCGCCGGTGGCATGGGCGCGGATTCCCAGAGTTCCCGCTGCGGAAAGGTCAACGGTTGGAGACGGATTTCACCGCTCTCCAGCCATTCCTTGAGGCGTGCCCGGTTGTCCTGTGACATGGCCGTTAGATCCGGGTTTCCGCCAGTTCATCCGCCGCCGTGTCCTCGCCGAGGAGAAGGTCGATGTCCCCGTCGGAAAGGGCTTCCAGATCCACCTTGTCCGCGGATTCCGGTTCGCTCGAAACCGCCATGACCTTCGCGGGAGCGGAGGAATCGCCGCCGCCCATGTGTTCGGAGATGAGCACCGCGATCTGGCCGATCGTGCGTGCCCGCATCAGGCTCGCCGGTGGCAAGGCCACACCGATCGAGCTTTCGATTGAGTTTTCGATCTCCACCGCCATGAGGGAATCCAGTCCAAGATCGGTTAGCGGCTGGTCGAGCCGCAGTCCATCGGGTTTCACACGGAGGACCGAGCCGACAACATCGCGCACGGCGTGACCGATGACGTCGAGGCGGTCGGCAGGTGCCGCCGATTCGATCTTCACGCGCCAGTCGCTCTTCGCCCCGGTCGATTCCGGGCCTTCCACGCCCGCGGCGAAGATGCGTTCGAGCAGCGGGCTTTCCTGGCGGAACGATTGACGCCACTTCGACCAATCGACGCGGAGCGCGAGGGCCTGGGTGGTGCCGGCGTTGAGGAAGGATTCCATCAGGATGATCACCTCCGCCGGAGTAAGGGCGGTGGTGCCTTGGCGGGCGAGGAACTCGGCCACGCGCTCGTTGCGCGCGACGTAACCCTCGCCACCCAGGGCGCCCCAGTTGATGACCAGGGCTGGCAGGCCGTTCGCCTGGCGATGATGGGCAAGTGAATCGAGGAAGGCATTCGCCGCCGCGTAGTTCGCCTGCGCGGCATTGCCAAAGATGCTGGAAATGGAGGAGAACATCACAAAGCAATCCAGCGCGAGATCCTTCGTGCCCTCATGCAGGAGCCAGGCACCGTGGGCTTTCGGAGCGAGCACGCTGTGCATGCGCTCGCGGTTGAGAACCGCCATCGGGGCATCGTCGATGACCATGGCGAGATGGAAGACGCCTTTCAGCGGAATCCCGCTGGCAGAGATCTCGCCGAGAACGCGTTTCACGTCTTCCGGCGATCCGGCATCCGCCTTCATGACGGTGACTTCCACGTCCCTCTCCTTCATCTGGGCGAGGAATGCCTGGGCCTCCGGGGTGGCGGCCCCGCTGCGGCCGGTCATGACCAGGTGACCGGCTCCGCAATCGACCAGCCATTCCGCGACCACCTTGCCGAAGCCGCCGAAGGCCCCGGTAATAAGGTATGTGCCTTCCGGATCCACGTTGAAACCCGCGGCCAACGGCTCGCCGTGGCGGGCCACGAAGGGTTCCGTGAAGGAAACGATGACCTTTCCGGTGTGCTTGCCCTGCGCCATGTTGCGGAAGGCAGCGTCGATGCGGCAGGCCGGGAAGGAGCGGAACGCGAGCGGACTGAGCGCCTTCTGATCTACCAGCGTGGCAATGGTTCCGAGCAGATCGCTGGTGCGCTGTTCGTCGCCACTGAAGATGGCATCCATCGCCACGACGTGGAAAGACGCGTTCTTGCGCAGCGGCCAGAGCGGAATGCGCGAGTTCTGATAGATGTCGCGCTTGCCGATTTCCAGGAAGCGGCCGAACTGCGCGAGGCACGAAAGGCCCATCGGAATCGCCTCGGCGGAAAGCGCGTTGAGAACCACGTCCACGCCCTTGCCGCCGGTGAGCTGCATCACGTCTTCCGCGAAGTCGCCGCGGCGTGAATCGATCACGTGCTTCACACCGAGAACGGTGAGCAGCGCGCGTTTCGCGGGGCTACCCGCGCTCGCGATGACTTCCGCACCAAGGTGATGCGCGATCTGGATGGCAGCCATGCCAACGCCACCGGCTCCGGCATGGATGAGAATCGTCTCGCCCTTGCGCAGATGGGCAACGGTATCGAGCGCGTGCCACGAGGTCATGAACACCACCGGCAGGGTGGCAGCCTCTTCAAACGAAAGCTCCGGAGGCATGATCCTGACATCACCGGCACGTGCCATCGAATGGGTGGCGAGCCCGAAAACCGCGAGTCCGAAGACGCGGTCGCCCGGCTTCACATGGGTGACACCCGGCCCGACGGCCCGGATGATGCCCGCCACCTCGTCACCGAAGATCCGGGCATCCGGTGTCTCCGCCGGGTAGAGCGCGAGCGCCTTGAGGACATCGCGGAAGTTCATGCCGGCAGCCTTCACCTCGATCATCACCTCTCCCTCGCCACAAGGCGGCAGTGCCCAGGGCGTGAGGCGGAGCGAATCGAGCAGGCCCCTCTCGCGGGACTCCAGGCGGAGGGGCACATCGCGGTTCAGCAATTGCTCGCGAGGAGCAATGCCACGGGTCACGCGGCGGACGTAGCGGGACTCTCCCCGGAAGGCTACTTCCCGCTCGGGATCCTTCACCTGGAGCTCGCTCCACAGCAACTTCCCGTCGGCGTCCGATGACACCGGCGGCAGGTCGATCGCGCGGCAGGTGAAATTCGGGTATTCGTTGGCAATGACACGCATCAGGCCGATCGCGGCACCTTGGGCGAGTGTGACGTCCATATGCTTGCCGGTGGCTTGGGCACCCCGTGTGATCACATCGATGCGGAGCTTGGCCGCCGGATTGAAATTACCCAGGGCTTGGCCGAGGTGGAACAAGGCATCGGTGCCGAGTGACACCGCTTCCTTCGAGGAATCGGGTTCGGTTTCATCGAGCGTCCAGAGGAAGACGAAGCGTTCCGGGGTCTCGTCCGAGCAAGCTTCCAGCAGTTGTTTCCAATCGGCGGGATCTTCCGCGCTGAGCGTGAAGGCGTCGCTTGCCTTTGTTTCGAATTTGTCGCCACGGGTAGCGATGCGGCACCGGGCTCCGCTTGCCATGAGTTCCTTCGCAAGGTCCTCGCCAAGGCCCTCTCGGTCCGTGAAGACGATCCACGATGCTTCGGCGGGGGCTTCCACCTGCGCCGCCTTATCGGTTGCTGGCGCGGACCATGGCTTGCGGGCCATAAGGCCAATCAGGCTTTCGCCGCCGTGGCGGACCAGACCTGATAGAGAGGCGGTTTCGCTGAAGCCGCATTCGCCGAGCAGCTTTTCCCACTGCGGGCGTTGCAGGAGCGGGTGTTCGGGACGCAGTTCCTTGTCGGTAAAACGCCACCAGCCACCGGTCAGGCCGAATACCGCGTTGAGCCACAAGTGCGGCGTCGCGACTTCCACGAAGAGCAGGCTGCCACCCGGCGCGAGGAGTTCGTTGATATGGCCGAGCGTGGCGGCCACATCACTCACCGCGTGCACCACATTGGTGCCGAGGATGATGTCGAAGCTGCCCGCTTCCAGTTCCTGTTCGATGCCGGACCGTTCGAGATCGAAGGCCTTGAAATCGACCTCCGGAAAGGCCGCGAGTTTCTGGCGGGCGGCCGGGAAGAAGGAGCCGGAAACATCGCTGAAGATGTAGGAGTGCAAGCCGCGCTCCAACAGCGGCAGCACCTGCGAGGCGAGGCCACCGGTGCCCGCGCCGATTTCCAGAATGCGGAGTCCCCTGCCCTCCGGCAGGTTGCGCGCGGCTTCCTCCACCGCACGGCCGATGCCAGCGAGCCATGGGCTGGTGACCAGGCCGTCGCCATAAAAATGATCGAGGAGTTCGGCACCGCCGCCGGTGAAGAGCACCTGCACGGCTTCCTTTTCCCCGCGCATGATGGCACCGAGATCGCCACAAGTCGCACCGCTGAGCAGCGCCTCCGGCAAGTGACCGGGATAACCCACGAGGCAACGGTGAAGGAGTGCCGACGCGGAGTCCGCCGCTTCCTCAAAGGCGGGTGTCGGCTGATAGGCCTCACCTTCCTTGATCAGCAGATTTTCGAGAACCAGATTGTCCACCAACTGGTGGAAGGAGGCCTGCATCGCTTCGGAAACTCCCAGCGACGCGGCGGTAAACCATCCGTCTTCGCCGGTTCCGGCACCCATCTCACGCAGGCCTTGGGAGATCTGGGCGGCGGTCAATTCGTCGCCCGCAATACTGGCAGCCTCCAGATGTTTGCGCCCACGCATGTCGAGAACCTCGTCCAGTGCCTCTTGAGCGACTTCCGCCAGCCTGGCCAAGGGCAAGGGAGGCTTGGTGGCGGCGGCGACCGGTGATTCGGTCTTTTCCCAGGCCACGTGATAGGTCACGTCGCGGCCCTTGCCATTGCGGCCGGTGCGGCGGCCACCTTCCACACTGATGGCGCGGAACCCGTCGATGCGGA
>CAXTTX010000028.1:17037-19575 GCA_964247045.1 uncultured Verrucomicrobiales bacterium
GCCTGCCGTTTTCGTCGAAAAGATCAATGCCACCTTCCACGAATTCCTCGTTGGCCTGCTGGACCCCCGCCTTGACGAGGCCGGATGCACCGGGCGAACGGAGGAAATGGATACGGGCGAATCTAACGGGAAGGCGGAGGCCGGTGGTGCGGTTCTCGACGGTGGCGGCACCCGCGGAGAACGTCTGCAAGGCCCCGTCGAAAAGAACCGGATGCAGCGCGTACTCCGCGGCGCGGCCGGCGATGGCTTCGGAGAGGGAGACACGGCCGGAAGACTTTCCGGCACCGGCGGCAAGCTCGCGGATGGGACGGAATTCCTCTCCATAGCGCAAGCCGAGGTCACTCATGTGGCCATAGAAGGTATCGAGAGCCAGAGGTTCCACACCGGGGGCCAGTTGGGGATCCCAAGTCAGGTTCGCGAAGGAAGATTCGGTGCGTTCACCGCGCATGGAGCCGACCACATGAACCGACCAAGAAGCCGTGTTTTCAAAACGGCTCTGGATGGAAAAGGTGCGCTCGCCCGGATCATAAGTGATCTCCAGCAGCAACCCGGACGGTGGGTCCGGCAGGATGAGCGGCTTGCGGATTTCGAAATCCTCGACCACGAAGGGCTTGCCCTCGAAGAGTTGTACCCCGGCCTCCAGCACCATTTCCACAAAGCCGGCGGCGGGAAAAATCACCATGCTTTCCACCTTGTGGTCCTTGAGGAAGGCCATATGGCGGCCATCCAAACGGGCGATCCAGGTCGGAGTGGCACGCGGCAGGCGGACATCCAGCAGGCCGCGGCCACCGGCACCAAGACGGCCGTCCCGGACCTCGGCGGATTCGCTCCACCAGCGGCTCTTGTCCCAGGAATAGGCGGGCAGATCCAAGTGGCGGCGCGAGGGGGTCATGCCGCGGAAATCCAGGTTCACACCTGCCAGATGCAGGTCCATCGCGGTTTCCACCATCGACTCCTGTTCACGCTCGCGGCGCACCGAAGCGACCACAACCGGTTTTCCGGGCTTGTCGGCGAGGCATTCCTGGATCGAGCGGACCAAGGCGGGATGCGCTCCGATTTCCAACCACACCTCGGTTCCGAATTCCGCTACGGCACCAATGGCCTTGGCGAATTCGACGGGCTGGCGGACGCCACGCGACCAGTGGCTGGCATCGCAGGCGGCACCTTCCAAACGAGTGCCGGTGACGGTACTGAAAAATGGCAGGGTTTCAGCAGCGGGTTTCAGGTCCTTGAGCGCGGCGTGCAAGGCATCCGCGGCGGGTTGCATCATCGCATGGTGGAAGGGATGGCTGACTTGCAGGAACCGGGCGAAAATTTCCTTTGCCTCCAACTCGGCGGCGATGGCTTCCAGTGAGGTGCGAAGCCCGGAGAGCGTGAGGGATTTCGGTCCGTTGAAGGCGGCAATGCTGACGTTGGGATCGTGGCGGTCGATGACCTCCTGAGCCTCTTCACCGGTCATGCCCACGGCGAGCATCGTGCCACCGGCAGCGGAGCACTCATCCATGAAACGTCCGCGTAGGACGATGATTTTGGCGGCTTCCTCAAGACTAACGATACCTGCCAGGCAAGCGGCGGCGACTTCACCGACGCTGTGGCCGACAACCGCGGCCGGCTGCACGCCCCAGGATTTCCAAAGTTCCGCCAGAGCGATCTGCATCGCGAAGATCGCGGGCTGGGAGACCTCCGTGCGCTGCATCTGCGAATCTTGCTCGGCGCGCCCGAGTTCCTCCATCAGGGAGAATTTGCCCCACGGACGCATGGCTTCCTCACAGGCCTCGATGGCCCTCTTGAAGACTGGCTCATGACGCATCAATTCACGGCCCATGCCCCACCACTGGGGTCCTTGGCCGCTCATCACGAAAACCACGCGCAATGGGTTTTCAGGACGGGGGGTAAACGCGGTGCGGAGCTTGGGTCCGGCGTTTTCCAATGAGAAGGCGCCGAGTTCCTGAACCGCCTCGGCCATGGTGCTGGCGGTGAGGGTGAGGCGGTGGGAATGGTGGTTGCGGCGGGCACCCAGCATGTGCGTGACGTCGGCCAGGGAGGGTGAGCTGCCGTTGAGTTTCGAGTGATCGTCGAGCCAAGAGCTGAGGCGCCAGGCGGCGGCGAGCAGGGACTCCTCGGAACGGGCGGATAGAACGATCGGCCAAGCGCGCCCACCTTCCGAAAGGGCTATTTCCTTGGGTGGGATTTGTGAAGGCGGCTCAGCCAGAATGACATGCGAATTCGCCCCGCCGAAACCGAAAGAATTGACGCCGGCCATCCGCGGCGATCCATGAGCAGCCGGAAAGTCCTCGTTTTCGGTGGCCACGCGCAGTTTCAGCGCGGGAAAGTCGATGTTCGGGTTGGGCGCGTCGAAATGGAGGCTGGCGGGGATACGACCGTGCTTCAGCACCAAAGCGGCCTTGAGGAGGCCGGCAATGCCCGAGGCGGTTTCCAAGTGGCCCATATTGGTTTTCACCGAGCCGATGACCAGCGGCGCGTCCCCGGATCTGTTGGCGCAAAGGGCCTCCGCGAGAGCATGAGCCTCGATCGGAT
>CAXTTX010000028.1:19585-19854 GCA_964247045.1 uncultured Verrucomicrobiales bacterium
GCGTCGGTGACGAGCCGCGATTGCGCCTCCGGGCTGGGCAGGGAAATTCCATTGGTGTGGCCGTCCTGGTTGACCGCCGAACCAATGATCACCCCGTGGATCGGATCGCCATCGGCAATCGCGTCGGAAAGGCGTTTCATCAGGACCATGCCGGCGCCCTCGCCACGGACGAAGCCCCCGGCGGAGGCGTCGAACGCGCGGCATTTGCCCTCAGGCGAAAGCATTCCGGCCTGCGAAAACCCGATGAAGCCATCGGGATTGATCATCAC
>CAXTTX010000028.1:19864-20441 GCA_964247045.1 uncultured Verrucomicrobiales bacterium
CATCACCGTGACGCCGCCCGCCATGGCCACCTTGCAATGGCCGGATAGAATGTGTTCGCAGGCGATGTGCACCGCGGTAAGTGCGGAGGAACACGCGGTGTCCATCGCAATGCTCGGCCCGGTCAGGTTCAGGCTGTAGGAAATCCGGTTCGCCGCGATGCTGTGGGCGCTGCCCGTCGGCGTGTGCGAGCTGATGCCGGTGCGGTCACTGGCCGTGTGTTGCAGCCCCTGATAGTCGTTGTGGGAAATGCCGACAAACACGCCGATGTCAGTGCCTTTTTCGAAATCCAAGACCATGCCCGAATCCTCGATGGCTTCCCATGCGGTTTCCAAAAGCAGGCGTTGCTGGGGATCGATGTAAGGTGCCTCGCGGGGCGATATGCCGAAGAACTGGGGATCGAACTGATCGATGCCCTCGATGAATCCGCCGCGTTTTGAGATGCTTTTGCCCACCAAGCCGGGCTCCGGGTCGTAAAAGCGCTCGATGTTCCAGCGGTCCGCGGGGATTTCGGAAACGACATCCTTTCCTTCCACCAGAAGCTTCCAAAAGGATTCCGCGTCATTGGCCCCGCCGGGG
>CAXTTX010000028.1:20451-22360 GCA_964247045.1 uncultured Verrucomicrobiales bacterium
GATCTGCCGCGTGTGATCGCGCCATGCGGCGAGGACGTCGTGGTGGTCGGCCGTGGCCCACTGCTCGCGCAGCGCATCGCCGGGGAAGCGACAACCGATACCCACGATGGCGATGCTGTCCCTGCTCCTTGGGCTGTGCCTCTCGGTCTGCGGTTGGGACATTGAGGCGGAGGCCGGAGCAGAAGGAACAGTTTGACGAGACATACGGGATTACAAGGTGTTGTTTAAGACTGAACGCGGGTGACCCGAAGTTATCGTGAAATTCGGGATGCGCCAAAACTATTTGAGCCGGGATCGCGGCTCGGTTGATGGGAGAACCCTCTGGAAACCACGGGCTTTGACAAGTAAACTTGGTCTGGATTGCCCTAATCGTGCAAGGTGCAAACATCACGGATGTTCCGGCAACATCCGTGCCAAGGTCCGAAAGATGTGGAAGACGGGGGCGCGGGCGGGAGGTCATTCCAAAGGTAAGTTAAATACCGGTTGCCTATCCGGTCGGGTGTGACCTATTAGGTTCAATGTGCGGAATTGCAGGCGTGATGGACTTGGCGGGGCGCAGGGATGTGCCGCACGGCGTGGTTGAAAGGATGGCGCGGGCGCTGATTCATCGCGGCCCGGATGAGGAAGGCTTCCTGCGGGTTCCCGGGCTTTCCATGGTAAACCGGCGTTTGAGCGTCGTTGGTTTGGCCGATGGACAGCAGCCGATGAGCAACGAGGACGGCAGCGTGCAGGTGGTTTTCAACGGCGAGTTGTTCGACTATGTGGAGAAGCGTGCGGAACTCAGAGCCCGGGGTCACCAATTGCACACGCATTGTGACACGGAAATCATCCCGCATCTCTGGGAAGAGAGCGAGGAAGGCATGTTCGAACGGTTGCGCGGGCAATTCGCGATCGCGCTGTATGACGTCCGCAGGCACCGGCTCACGCTTGGGCGGGACCGGTTCGGAATCAGCCCGCTGTATTGGACGCGGCAGGGGGATTGGCTGATGTTCGCCTCGGAAATCAAAGGTCTGCTGGCCTCGGGGATGTTCAACCCGGAAGTGGATCGAAGGGGAATCGACCAGATTTTCACATTCGCGGCGATGCCTGGCCCGGTAACCTGCTTCAAAGGGGTGCAACTGCTAACTGCCGGGCATTATCTGCAGGTCAGTCCTTGCAAGGAGGGGACGCCGGAACCGGTCTTGGACGAGCGGGCCTACTGGCGGATGGATTTTCCGAATCAAGGAGAGGAAAATCCCGAGAACGATCCAAAGAAACTGGCGGATGAATTCGAGGCTATCCTGCTGGCAGCCGTTGAACGACGCCTGAGGGCGGACGTGCCGGTGGGGGCCTACCTTTCCGGGGGCCTGGATTCCAGCATGATCGTCGCGATGGCCTGCCGCCTTAAAGGGCCGGCGATCAATACCTATACCGTCAGGGTGGACGATCCGGGGTTGGACGAACTCAGCGGTGCGAATCAATCGGCCAAACACATTGGAACGAAACCGCCGATCGTGCAGGACTTCCGGGCTGCGGATGCGCTTGAAATGTATCCGCAGTTGATCCAGGCGGCGGAGGCGCCGGTGGTGGATACCTCATGTGCCGCGCTGCTGAAACTGGCGGGAAAAGTTCACGCGAACGGGCAAAAGGTGGTTTTAACCGGTGAAGGGGCGGATGAATGGCTCGCCGGTTATCCGTGGTACAAGGTTGCCAGGATCATGGAGGCGATTGACGTCATCCCGGGCATCCGCCTGAGCGACGCGGCTCGCCGCGGTTATTTGCGGGCAACTGGAACGCCGCAATACCCTCGTTCATTCCGGCAGGGTCTCGAGAATTCCGTGGGCGGCCCGAATGCGTGGATCGACTCCTACGGCGTGTTGGCACTTTCCAAGTTGCGGCTCTACGGGGAGCCGATGCGCGAAGTGCTCGC
>CAXTTX010000029.1:0-13861 GCA_964247045.1 uncultured Verrucomicrobiales bacterium
GCGACAAAGGCATCCTGGATCTGGCCGAACTCCGCGTTGAGGGCGGCGGCGATTTCCGGCCCGGAAAGTCCCTTGCCCTTGCGGTCCTCGAAGGGCTTGAGGTTCACGAAGGCGATGCCGGCGTTCGGGCTGTTGGTGAAGCCATTGATGGACAGGCCGGGGAAAGCGATGGAGTCGCTGACGCCGGGGTGCTTCAGCATGATGTCACCCATGCGGCGGATGACGGCATCCGTGCGTTCGAGCGAGGCGCCTTCCGGGAGCTGCGCGAAGGCGACGAGGTATTGCTTGTCCTGGGCGGGCACAAAGCCGGAGGGGACCTTCTTGAAGGTGAAAATGGTCAGCGCGAGCAGGCCGAGATAAACAACAAGAGCGATCGAGCTGCGGCGGATCAGACGGGTGACGCCGCCCGCGTATTTGTGGGACGACCACTCGAAGAAGCGGTTGAAGGGCCGGAAAAGCCAACCGAAGGCCTTATCCATCACCCGCGTGAGGCGGTCCTTTGGCGCGTGGTGGTCGCGCAGCAGCAGGGCGGCGAGGGCGGGCGAAAGCGTGAGCGAGTTGAACGCGGAGATCACCGTGGAGATCGCGATGGTGATGGCGAACTGTTTGTAAAACTGACCGCTCAAGCCACTGATGAAGGCGGTGGGAATGAAAACCGCTGATAGGACGAGCGCGGTGGCAACAATGGGCCCCGTTACCTCCCGCATCGCTTTTCTCGTCGCCTCGAAGGGCGACAGGCCGAGCGCGATATTCCGCTCCACGTTCTCCACGACGACGATCGCGTCATCCACCACGATGCCGATGGCAAGCACCAGCCCGAACAAGGAAAGCGCGTTGATGGAAAAGCCCAGCACGCTCATCATGGCGAAGGTGCCGACCAGCGAGACCGGGACGGCCGCAAGCGGGATGATGGAGGCCCGCCAGGTCTGGAGGAACAGGATCACCACCAGCACCACCAGCAGGATGGCCTCGACCAGGGTATGCACGACGGCATCGATGGAGTGTCGGACGAAGACCGTCGGGTCATAGGCGATCTTGTATTCGAGGCCCTCCGGGAAATCCGCCTTCAGCCTTTCCATCGTGGCACGGACGTTGTCGGAGAGCTCGATGGAGTTGGAACCCGGCAACTGGAAAATGGGAATCGCCACCGCGGTCTTGTTGCTGAGCAGGGAACGCAGCGCGTATTCCGAGGCACCCAGTTCGACGCGGGCGACGTCACGCAAAAGCACGCGCTCGCCGTGGCTGCCGATCTTCACGACGATCTTCTCGAACTCCTCCTCGGTGACGAGCCGCCCCTTGGTATTGATGAGCAGTTCCGTCTCGCTGCCTCCGGCATTCGGTTGCTGGCCGACGGCGCCGGCGGCGACCTGCACGTTCTGCTCGCGGATGGCGGCCACGACATCGCCTGCCGTCATGCCGCGCGAGGCGACCTTGTTCGGGTCGAGCCAGATCCGCATGGCATAGTCACCGGAGCCGAAAAGCTGCACCTGCCCGACGCCGGGCAAGCGCGTGAGCACATCGCGAACCTGCAGGGTGGCATAGTTTCTCACGTAGATATCGTCGAAGCGGTTGTCCGGCGAAAGCAAGTGGACCACCATCGTCAGGTCCGGCGAACTCTTGATGGTGGTGACGCCCAACCGCCGCACTTCCTCGGGCAGCTTCGGCAGGGCCTGCGAGACGCGGTTCTGGACCTGCACCTGCGCGTCATCCGGATTGGTGCCGAGCTTGAAGGTGACGGTCAGGGTCATCACGCCATCGCTCGTCGCCTGCGAGAACATGTAAATGGAATTCTCCACCCCGTTGATCGCCTGCTCCAGCGGCGTGGAGACGGTTTCCGCGATGGTCTTCGGGTTCGCGCCGGGATAGGTGGCACGCACGACGACCGTGGGCGGAATCACCTCCGGATACTCGCTGACGGGGAGTTTCCACAAGGCGAGGGCTCCCACCAGGAAGGTGACGATCGAGAGCACGCCCGCGAAAATGGGACGCTTGATGAAGAAGTCGGAGAAGTTCATGGCAGGTTCAGGACGCGGGGGTGCCAGCGAGAGCGAGCGGGAAAGCAATGAGTAATGTTAGATCACCGGGATCACTGCAGCTCGGGGCTGACCGTCATGCCGGCGACGACGCGCTGGAGGCCGTTGGTGATGACGCGGTCGGCGGGTGTGATGCCCTCGCGGATGACGCGCTTGCCATCGAGGATGGGACCGAGCTTCACGCTGCGGTAGGCCACGGTGTTATCCTGCGCCACGGTGAATACGAACTTCTGGTTCTGGTTCGTGCCGATGGAGCGTTCGTAAACGAACAAGGCCGGTTCCGGCGCGCTGACGGGGAGGCGGACGCGGGCGGAGAGGCCGGGCACGAGGCGTCCATCCGGATTCGGAAACACCATCCGCACCACCAGGCTGCCGGTACCCGCGTCCATGCGGTTGTCCGTGGACTCGACGTAGCCCCGGTGCGGGTAGCCGCTCTCATCGCTCAATTCCAGTTCCACCGGCACCTGGCCGTTGTTGCTGGCGATGCGGCCCTCCCGGCTCAGGCGGTTGAAGGTGAGAAGCGTCGCTTCATCGATGTCCGCATAAACGTGCACATCACCGTCCGAGACAATGGTCGTTAGAAGAGTGCCATTGCCGGGCGCGCCCGAGATCAGGTTCCCGGAAGTGACATAGGCGCGGCTGACGCGGCCGCTGATCGGGGCCTTGATCTCGGTGTATTCGAGATCGAGGCGGGCATTGGCCAAAGTAGCTTCCGCGGCGAGCAGGTCTGCCTTTTCCTCGGCGAGCTTGGAGGTGCGGATGTCCGCCTCTTCGATGGAAACAGCGCGGCTTTCCAACAGTTCATTGGTGCGGCGCGCTTGGTTCTCCGCGATCTTCACGCGGACCTTCGCCCGCTCCACGGTGGCAGCGGCGAGGTCGTATTGCGCCTTGTACCAGCGGGGGTCGATCTTGAAAAGTACCTCCCCCTTGCCGACCGTCTGGCCGGCCTTCAAGCGAACCTCGTCGATGTGGCCGGAGACGCGAGGGCGGACCTCCACGGACTCGATGGCCTCCACCCGGCCAAGCAGTTCCTGATGGTTCACCACCGTGCGTTGCTCGACGGCGGAAATGGTCACCTTCGGCGGTGGCGGGGCGGCCGTGGTGGTCTTGTCACTGGCGGCGGAAGCGCGGGTGGTGAGGTAGAGCGTGCCCGCTCCCACACCCACGGCGGCGGTCAGAAGCAGGGCGGAAAGTTGGAAACGGGAAGCGTGGAGAGCTTTCATAACTGTATCAGGAATAAGTAGTTGACTGTTTGGTAAACAATTTCTTACGAAAAAAATTAGCTGGCAGGACTCGGTTGCTGAGCACCGAGCATGTCGAGGGCAGCCTGCGGAAGGTTCTTCAGGTAGCTGATGTCGTTGTGGATGCGGGCTTGGGCGAGGCTGCCCTCGAAGAAAGCGAAGAGGCAGCGGGCCTTCTGGGCGGCATCGCCGGCGGCGGCAATACCTTCCGCCTGGGCGTCCCGGATGGCGGACTCGAAGTAGCGGAGCTGCTGGCCGAGGATCTCGCGGGCCTTTTCCCGCACCGCCTCGTCCTCATTGGTGGTTTCAGAACCGACTGAAAAACAAGGACAACCGAGCACCTGTCCGTATTCAGCGACGACCTCAATCTGGTCATCATGGATCTTTTCCATGAAGTTCGTGATGCGCTTCAGCGGCGGCACGGAGGCCGAGAAAATCTTGTCGTAGGCGTCCTTGCCACAGACGTACCAGCTCTCGTGCAGGGCGGCGGCGGCGAGCGTGGACTTGGAATCGAAGAAATAGTAGAAGCTGCCTTTCTTCACCCCGGCCTGCTCGCAAATGGCGTCAATGGTCAGCGCGCCGTAACCCCGCTTCCAGATCAGATCCAGCGCGGCGTCCAGCAAGCGTTCCTTTGCATCACTCGTGCGGCCCATGGGAAAATTAATAGTTTACCATTTGGTCAACTACAAGAGAAAATTTGGCTAGGACCCGATTTCCTCACACGGACCGGGGACATGGGTGACACTTTCATGCAGGCTCAAGGTTCCCCCTTTTACTCCTTCGGTTTCGGCCGGGCATCGCGGGCGGCGTCGAAGGCCTCCGCCACGCGGGCCGCGGCATCGCCGGTGAGGTTCAGGGTCTTCAGGCGGTTCCGCAGGATCTCATAATCCGTGGCGTTCATTGAGGGCATGTCGGACCGCTCCTCGATCTGGGTGCGGATGCTGTTGAGCGCGTCGACGACCAACACCGCCTTCTCCTCGGGATCCCGGACGGCACCGGCCATGTCCACGATCGAGCTGGCACCCCGGTAGCCGTTGTTGATGTATTCCTTCATATCCGCCGCCTTGATCTCCACGGAAGGCGGGAGGAGTTTCGCGAAGGTGGCGAAATCCGCCGGGTTGTTGTAGGCCGAGTTCCGGAGTTCCTGGAGCAGTTCCTTTTCCTTTCCTGGCATCTCGGCGATGGCACGCCGCATCCAATCATTCACTGCCTCGCTTTCACCCATGCGGGAAATGTTGGTGGCCTGTCCGAGGAGGATCTTCGCGCGATCCTTTCCGGCCGGGAGTTTCTCCATCCACTCGGTGAGTTTTGCCGGATCGCCCGAACCGAGGGTGGAGAGGGTGCTCTTGAAGCTCCATTCCTCGACATTGCCCTCCTTGTAGCGGCGGTACATTTCATCAGCCATCGCGAGGCGCTCGCCCTCGGGGAGTTCCCGCACGCTGTTGGAGAGCACGTTGCTCTGCTGCTGGCGCGGCAAGCTGTCCACGAAATCCAGCAGGGCATTCTTGCCGAGCTTCGCCACGGCGCCGCCAAGCCCGAAGGAAGCCTCCCAATAGGCGTTCTGGGACAAGCTGCCGTCCAGCAGGCTGGACCGGTAAAGATCCGCCGCCTCCAGCGGATTGTCCTTCGCCATCGCGCCGATCACCTGGCCGACGAACATGGAGGAATTTTTCTGCTCTTTCGCCCAGGCCAGCGCCTGCGAGGGATTCTTGGCCGTCATGGCGCCGATGATGGAGCCGAGCGAGCCCATCCGCCGGTAGTCGGGATCCGCCGCGAGGACCAACGCGGCTTCCTCCAATTGCTCCGGGGAGAGCTTCGAAAGGAGAAGCTGGAGTTGGAAATTCCGCCGTGCGCGGGTGACGGGATCGAGGGTGGAATCGTATTTGGAAAGGTCGACGACGAGATCGGTCAAATCGCTGCTGGAAAGTGCCTGGATGTTCCGCCCCTTGAGCAGCGTGGAAAGAAGCTCCTCCGAGGCGGTGCCCTCCCCGCGTGAGCCCCGGTCGCGGCCGGATGTGCGCTCCGTGCGGGAACTCGCACGCCCCTTGTCCTTTTCCCCGTCCTTCACAGGGGTGGAATGACGGCCACCACCGGCGACATAACCGATGGCGAGGCTGACGAGACACGCGCCCACGAGCACGTAATGGGTTTGGCGCATGTCGCACGCTATCCGGCAGGTCCCCAGGGTGGCAAGGGGGAAGAGAGGAGTGTTGTTAGTTCCCCGCCTGCTTCTGAAACCGGACAATCGGCGCCTTTCCGCCCTCCGCGGTGGCGTAGATCGTCTTGCCGTCCCGGGAAAAAGCGACGGACTCGGCCTGGCCGATGTGGTGCGGGCCGAGATCGACCGGCTTCTTCGCGAAAGCCTCCGTCCAGCTCTCCTTCGGCTCGCGGGGAAAAAGAAACGCGCCGTAATAGGTGAGGACCACGGCGGCGGAACGGTCGGCGGCGATGTCCATGCTGCAAGGCTGGTCGCGGAAGGGAATGAGCGTGGCCGGCGGTGCTTTCACCTCGGCGATGCCGAGGCGAGTGGCGGTGACGACCCCGCGCTTTTCCGGCGCGCGGAGCGGGAGTTCATAAAGCTCCGGCGGTGTGGTGCGCTTGGAGAGGAGGAGAATTTTGCCCTTCGCCGCATCCACCGCGACGGCCTCGCAATCGCGCGGGCCTTCTGGGTAGCGGTATTCGATCTTCCATGCGGGCAGCACCGTGACGCCGAGGGTTTCTCCCGCCTTCGGCAAGGCAGGCTCCTTGACGACGTAGAGCACGACGGAACCACGTTTGGCATCGTTGTCCCCGGTGTCGGCGACGAGCAGGTAGGGTTTCCCATCGAGCGTGAAGGAAGCGAGGTCCTCCCAGTCGATGTTTTTCGTGTCCTTCAGCGTGAGCTTGCCACGGGCCGAGCCATCGGTGCCGGTTAGGTGGATCTCCGGATCCGCGCCGCTGTCATTGACGATCCAGAGGAAGGATGGATCGGCCGGGGAAACGGCGATGCCGCTGGCCTCGGTGATGGCGGGGGATTGGATGGTGGCCTTTTCCGGAGCCAGGGTGTAAGGCTGCGCGCCGGCGAGGGATGCCAGGAGCAAGGGGACGGCCGGAAGGAGGAGCGCTTTCATGGGAGGCAGGTGAATCGCACGAGGGGAAGAAACAAGATGCGGGATGGAAAGGTTAATTTATGACTACCGGTGTGCTTCATGCCTTCTTCACACGGGCCGAAGTTACAAAATGCCATACAGCGCAACAAGCTGTTGGACGAAAGGCTGGCGCGTCACAGGCCTACCACCCGCTTTCTTCCACCGCGTGGATCGTCCAGTTTCCGCTATAAGCGCCGAAACCCTTGCTTCTCATCTTGTAGATCTCTGCAAACTGTTCCTCCGGCGTTTTTCCCAGCGTGGACCTCCGGTATTCCTCGTCCCAACGTTTGTCATAAAACGCACGGGATTGGTCATTGAGGAAGCCGGTGGCCTCGTCCCTGCGCTGCTTCGCCTCGTCCCGGGTGAAACCACTGGCCGTGACTTCAAACAGGTCCGTGCCGGGCACCGGCTTGATCTTCACTTGGGAAAGCTCCGCGTGAGGTTCCCTCAGGAGGGTCTTGCAATAGGCACGGGTGACCACATGCCGGGGAAACTCCATCGTGGTCGTGGCCCGGGGAATGAAATGATAGCCCCCCAGCATGCCTGCGACCAGGACCGCGAGAACGACGATCCATGGCAGGGAGGATCGCGTGTTCATGGAGAGCAGGCTCAAGCATGAGCCGATGGTGTGAAGAGTCAAGCTGCCGGAAAGCCGGAGTTTCGGGTCATTGATTCCCCCCGCCGCCTGAAGGCGGACAACGTACCCTTGGCAGGTGCGGGTCGTGAAGACGGGAATGAGATCACCGCATGACATGACAGCCACCGGCGGTCATAGACCGCCGCTACAGTGGAGAGCCCCGCTACAGTGAAGCCCGCTCCTCCTGCGCCCGCCTCAGCCGGATCTGCAAATCCGCGAGGACGTTCATGAAATAGATGTAAGCGTCATACGGACTCGGATAGGGCGTGAAGTAGGAATGCACGCTGCCGTCCGTGCCGCCCTTCGTGGACATCCAGTAGAAGTGGTCGGAAGTCTGCATCTTCGCCCAAGTGTCCGTTAGACCGGGGTCATTCACGGCGAGGATCTCCTGCTCGAGGCGATGCACCTTGGCAATGGCTTCCTGCTGCATGACATTGCCCATCCACGCGGAGAGGTCGCGCTCGTTATCCGCCCAGGAGGTGATGAAGCGGCTGCTGTACGGTTGCGAGGCGCGGTAGAGATCGACCCCCTCGGAGGGGGTGACCCACTGGAGGCCGGCCTCGGAGACGGCTTCGGGCAGGCCGTTCCAGAATTCAAAGATGCCGGAGTCCTCCCACTGATGCTCGCCGATGGCCTCGTAGTCCATGAAGAGGTTCACCACGTCGCTATCGCAATCGGCCAGCCAGGCGGCGAATTTCTCCGGCGTGAGCGGGTATTCCTTCCAACCCTTGTCGGAGAAGCGGAAGCCGAGGTCATCAGACAGGCGGATGTTGCGCAGCAGCGTCTTGATGCGCGCGGTGGTGGGTGCCCGGTAGAGGAAATTCGGCGATTTCCCGTCCAGGTTCGCCTCCACGCCCTCGGCGATGATTCCATCGAAGCCCATGGTTTCCGCCTTCGCGGCGATGGCGTCATTGTAGATCAGCTCCGTGTTCCGGAAGACGCGCGGGCGGACGGTGAAGACGTCCTCCAGCTTCTGGAGGTGCATCTCCACCTGGCGGTCGAATTCCTTGTTGGAATGCACGAAGGACAGCGAGTGATAGTAGGTCTCCGCCAGCAGCTCGACACCACCGGAGGCGACGAGCTCCTGAAAGGACTCCAGCACGTCGGGGCGGTAGCGCTCCATCTGCTCGATGACCATGCCGCTGATGGATAGCGCCATGCGGAAGCGGCCCTCGTTCTCCTCGATGAGCCGCTGGAACATCCGGTTCGCGGGCAGGTAGCATTTCTCCGCCACCTTGCTGAGGATCTCGGCGTTCATCGCCTCGTCCTCGTAGACGGCGTTCTCGCCGATGCGGAAGAAATCATAGGACAGCAGCCGGTTCGGCTGGTGAACCTGGAAATAGAGACAAACGTCGGGCATGGGTTGGAAGACGGGAGGGTTACGAGGGCGGAGTCACGAGTTCCTCATAGACTTTCATCACCTTGGCCGCGGCGGCGTCCCAAGTGGAAGCCGCGATATCGAGTTTCGCCTGTTCGACGACGCGGGCGCGCAGTTCCTCATCCTCCAGCAGGTCGGTGATGTGCCTGGCCATGAGTTCCACGTCCCAGTAATCCGCCTTCAGGGCCCCCTGGAGGACCTCCGCGACGCCGGATTGTTTGGAAATGACCGCGGGAATGCCGAATTGAGCAGCCTCCAGCGCCGATAGACCGAAGGGCTCGGACACCGAGGGCATGCAATAGACATCCGTCATGGAGAGCAGGTCGTGGACCTTCTGCTTGTCGAGGAAACCGGTAAAGTGGAAGTGCCCGCCGAGGCCGCGGAAAGCGCCGCTTTCGATGAGCGGGCGCAGCTTGTCCCCCGTTCCGGCGACGACGAAGCGCACCTTCGGGTTCTTCGCGATGACCTTCGCGGCGGTTTCCAGGAAAAACTCCGGTCCCTTCTGCGAGGTCAGGCGACCGAGGAAAAGCACCAGTTTCTCGGGAAACTTCTTCTTCGTGGCGAAGGCCTTCACCGGGTCCGCGCCATTGTGTACCGGGTGGATCTTCGCGGGATTGATGCCGTAGTGGGTGGCGATGATCTCGCCGGTGTAGCGGCTGACGGGGATGATGCGGTCCGCCTCGTCGAGGCCGTATTTTTCCAGATCGTAGATCCAGCCGCGGGCATCCGCCCCGGCGCGGTCGTATTGCAGCGCGTGCACGTGGACCACCAGCGGCTTGCCGGTCGCCTTTTTCACCTCGATGCCGGCGAGGAAGGTCATCCAGTCATGGGCATGGATGATGTCGAAGTCTTCTAACAAAGCCAGTTTCGCCGCCACTTTCGAGAACTCCACCACCTTGCTCCCCAGGTCCGGGCCGTAGAGGTCGCCCACCTTGAAGGAATCCAGCTGTTTCAGCGTGGTTTCCGAGAAGATCGCCTCGCCGCCGGGGAGGGCGCGCAGTTCCGTTAGATCGTCCCCCATCAGGCCGCCGTCCTCGTAGGGATCGAGGAAAACGGGCACCTCGCGCACCTGGGCGAAGCTCTCGTAGCGGTAACGGCCCTCCGCCTGCTGGAGCTCGTGCAGGGTGAGGAGATTCAGCCCGACGAGTTGGAATTCGCTGTAGCCGGCGTCCGGAGCGGACTTGGGGACGACTACTGTTAGATCGACATGTTTGGCCAGGGCGCGGGAAAGGCCGAGGCAGGCGATGCCCAGCCCTCCGTTGATAAGGGGCGGGAATTCCCAGCCGAGTTTCAAAACACGCAGACGCTTCATGATCAATATGCTGCAAGAAAATACCGCGCGCGATGGCAGGCGTGGCGGCCGGATTCAAGATGCTCCAAGCAAATGCCGGGCCAAGGGGAGAATGCAATAAATCCCTGGTGTTTAATTCGGAACGGAATGGAGCACTCACCCGCCGGACAGCCCTAGGGAGGGGAATGGGAGCGTAGTGGACATGGCGGGCCAGTCTGCTTTCCAATCCGCCCGCAAACACTCCTGTCCCCCGCCATCGTGCCGGTCTTTTGTGCTAGCAGTAGGCATCTCAAAAAAGCAACCCGTGCCGTGGAAAGACCGATCCTATGCCGGGGGACTAGAGTGCCCCCCTCCGTCAGGACGGTCCGTTGGGATGCCAAAAACCTCCCGATTTTAGACGACTCCGGCCGGTTTCGTCGCTAGACAGGCGTGGCCCCGGAATACCGGCGGCCTTTTTCATCACTTCTTTCCCGAACATGACACCCGACCCAGGAAATCCACCTCCGGCGATAAATCCGGCGGAGTCCGAAATTCTCGTCCGAAACGCCTCGCAATGGATCCAGCCGCTCCGCAACGAAATCGGCCGTTACCTCATCGGCCAGGGCGATTTGGTGGACCGCCTGCTGATTTCCCTGCTGGTGAAAGGCCACATCCTGCTGGAAGGCGTGCCCGGCCTTGCGAAGACCCTCGCCCTGAAAACGCTGGCATCGCTGGTGAACGCGAAGTTCCACCGCATCCAGTTCACGCCGGACATGCTGCCAGCCGATATCGTCGGCACGGAAATCTACGATCCCCGCGAGGCGCGCTTCCGGGTGAAACACGGCCCCGTTTTCGCGAACTTCATCCTCGCGGATGAAATCAACCGCGCGCCAGCGAAGGTGCAGAGTGCGTTGCTCGAAGCGATGCAGGAAAAGCAGGTCACCATCGGGGAGCAAACCTTCGCCCTGCCCTCACCCTTCTTCGTCCTCGCGACACAGAACCCGCTCGAGCAGGAAGGCACCTATCCGCTGCCGGAAGCACAGCTCGACCGTTTCATGATGAAGGTCATCATGGACTACCCGACGGAGGACGAGGAGATGCGCGTGCTCGATCTGGCGGGCACCACCGAGGAAATGCCCGTACCGGTGCCGGTCGTTAGCCTGGAGTCCATCCAGCAGGCCCGCACCGTCGTGAATGGCCTCTATCTGGATGAGAAGGTGAAGCGCTACATCGTGCGCCTCGTCCACGCCACGCGCCGCCCGGATGAATATGGGGTGCACGTCGCTCCGCTGATCCGCGTGGGGGCCTCGCCGCGTGCCACCATCAATCTCGCGCTCACCAGCCGCGCCCACGCCTTCCTCAATGGCCGCGCCTACGTCACCCCGCACGACGTGAAGAGCGTGGCCATGGACGTCCTGCGCCACCGCGTGACCGTCACCTACGAGGCCGAGGCGGAAGGCCTGGACAGCGAGAAAATCATCACCCGCATCCTCGACGAATTGCCGGTGCCATGATTGCCCGCAAAGCCAGCACGCCGGTGAGCGTGGAGGACGAGGCGCGCGCCGCCGAGATCCTGGGCCGCGTCCGCCGCATGGAAGTCCGCACGAACCGTCTGGTGGACGATTCGCTGGCGGGCCGCTACGCCAGCGTGTTCAAAGGCCGCGGCATGGATTTCGACCGCGTGCGCAACTACGTCCCCGGCGACGACGTGCGCACCATCGACTGGAACGTCACCGCCCGCACCGGCGACCCGCATGTGAAGCTCTTCACGGAGGAGCGCGAGCTGACCATCCTGCTGATGATCGACGTCAGCGCCTCTTCCGATTTCGGCTCCGTGGTGGACTCCAAGCGCGAGCTGGCCGCCGAAGCCGCAGGTGTCCTCGCAGCCTCCGCCATTCGAAACCGCGACAAGGTGGGACTCATCCTTTTCAGCGACGAGGTGGAACTCTACATCCCGCCCGGCAAGGGCCGCATGCACATCATGCGCCTCATCCGCGAGACGCTCTATTTCCAACCCGCCCGCCCCGGCACGGACATCGCCAAGGCGCTCGATTTCGCCAACCAGGTCATCCACCGGAAGTCGGTCATGTTTCTCGTGTCCGATTTCTGCCTCGGCGCGCCCTTCGAGGAACGCCTGAACCTCCTCCGCACGAAATTGCAGGTGAGCAACCGCCGCCACGATGTCATCGCCGTTTCCGTCACGGACCCGCGCGAGGAGACGCTGCCGGATGTCGGCCGCATCTGCATCGAGGACGCGGAAACCGGCGAGGTCGTGGAGATCGATACCGGCAACGCGAGGATCCGCGAGGCGTATGAGAAGCAATCCCGCGAGCGCCGCGAGTTGACCGCCACCCGCATCCGCTCGCTGGGTGTGGACCTGCTGCAGTTCATCAACGGGGAAAACTGGATGCCCGCGCTGATGGCGTTTTTCCAAAGCCGCCGCCAGCGTTCCGGCTGACCTGATAGATCCGAATGGCGACTTTCCTTTCCATTTTCCGGCCGCATCGCTGCCACGGTCTCCTGATCGCGGCGACGCTCGCCATGGCCGGTTTCCTGAATGCCCAGCCACCCGCTGCCGGTACCGAGGACATCCGCGGCCCGAAGCCGATGGTCGAGATCCCCGTGCCGGAAAAACCGGACTGGGCGCTGTGGATCGGCTTCGCGGCGGGGATGATTCTCGTGCTCGTCATCTGGCTGGTCTGGAACAAGCTCGCGGAACGCAAGAAGGCCGCCAGCCCGAGGGAGGTGGCTCTTTCCTCCCTGCGCGAACTGGAAGGCACCCGCAAGGACCTCGCTGCCGATGCCTTTGCCAACCGTGCCGCGCAGACGGTGCGTGAATACATTTCCGCCCGCTTCGGCCTCGCCGCCCCGCGCCGCACGACGGAGGAGTTCCTGCGGGATCTCGCGAAGGACAGCACCTCGCCGCTGGCCGCGGAAAGCGATCAGCTCAAGGTCTTCCTGAAATCCTGCGACCTCGCGAAGTTCGCCGGTTCCAACCTCAACGACCTGCAGCGCGACGACCTCCTGCTGGCGGCCCGTGGTTTCATCCTCGCCGCCGCGCCCGTTGCTCCCGCCGCGACTGTTGGCCAACCCCACTCCGCGTCATGACCGAAAGCTATCAGTTCGTTCATCCGGAGCTTCTCTTCCTGCTGCTCCTCCTGCCGGTGCTGGCCATCTGGAAGGCCCGCCGTGGCCGTCCCGTCGCGGTGAAGATGCCCTCCACCGCCGATGCGCTGAAGGTGGGAGCCAAGCCGCGCTCCAAGGCGGGGGCGTTCATGTTGTTTCTCAGCGTGCTGGGTCTCGGGCTGTTGATCGTCGCCCTCGCCCGTCCGCGCCATGGGAAGGGGTCCACGGACATCGAGGCCAGCGGCATCGACATCGTCCTCACGCTGGACGTTTCCGGCTCAATGGAGGCGATGGATTTCTCCCTGAACGGCAAGCCGGTCAACCGCCTGGAGGCCGTGAAGGATGTGGTCGGCAAGTTCGTGAAGGAACGTCCGAACGACCGCATCGGCATCGTTGCCTTCGCGGGCAGGCCCTATCTGGTGAGCCCCCTCACGCTCGACCAGGAGTTCCTCGGCAAGCGCGTCTCCAGCGTCCAGATGGGTCAGGTGGAGGACGGCACCGCCATCGGCTCCGCCATCGCTTCATCCACTGATCACCTGAAAGACTCCACGGCGAAGTCCCGCATCGTCATTCTTCTGACCGATGGAGTGAACAATGCTGGATCCGTGAATCCGCTGACCGCCGCGGAGGCCGCGAAGGCGCTCGGCATCAAGGTTTACACCATCGGCGCCGGCACGCGGGGAGAGGCTCCCATGCCCCAGCGCGACATGTTCGGCGGAACCCATTACGTGAACGTGAAGGTGGAGATCGACGAGAAAATGCTCGGCGACATCGCCACGGCCACTGGTGGCCAGACCTTCCGCGCGACGGACACGAACTCGCTGGCGAAGATCTACGATGCGATCAACCAGCTTGAAAAAACCACGCGCAAGCTGAAGAAGTATCAACAATATGACGAGCTGTTCCTGTGGTTCCTCGTCCCGGGCCTCTGCCTGCTCCTGCTGGAAATGGTCCTGAACCAGACCCTTTTCCGTCGCCTTCCCTAGCTGATTTCCCCTGTGAAGACATGAACGACACCGCGTTGCACTTCGCCCAACCCGTCTGGATC
>CAXTTX010000029.1:13871-22012 GCA_964247045.1 uncultured Verrucomicrobiales bacterium
CGGTGGCCTGTGCCTTGGTTGCGGCACTATGGTTCCGCTTCGACCGGCGGCGCGACGCGGACCTCGCGAAGCTCATCCATCCGCGCTTCCGCCAGAAATTGACCGGAGGGTTCTCACCGCGTCTCCGGATGCTGAAGCGCGCGCTGTGGCTGGTGGCCCTGTTCCTGACCTTCCTCGCCGTCGCCCGTCCGCAGAAGGGCTACGAGTGGCGCGAGGTGAAGCGGAAAGGCATCGACATCCTTTTCGCCGTGGATACCTCGCGCAGCATGCTCGCGGAGGATCTCTCGCCGAACCGGCTGGAACGGGCGCGCCTCGGCATCCTCGACTTCGTCGCGAAACTGGAGGGCGACCGCGTGGGGTTGATTCCCTTCGCCGGAACTTCTTTCGCCCTCTGCCCGCTGACGCTCGACTACGATGCTTTCCGCGAGTCGCTCAACGCGCTCGATACCGACCTGATCCCGAAACAAGGCACCGACCTCGCCAGCGCCATCAAGGAGGCGGAGCGGCTCTTCGACGAGGCTGCGAACAACCACCGCGTGCTGGTGCTGCTGACCGATGGCGAGGACTTGCAGGGCTCCGCCATGGAAGCGGCGAAGGAAGCCGGCAAGAAAGGCATGGCAATCTACACCATCGGCGTCGGCAGCCCGGAAGGCGGCAAGATCCCGATTGACCTCGGCTACGGCCGCAAGGACTTCGTCCGCGACGCGAATGGCAACGTCGTCCAGACCAAGTTGGACGAATCCACGCTCAAGCAGATCGCGGAGGCCACCAACGCGATGTATGTCCCGCTGGGCCGTGGCGCGGAGGGACTGGAAACGATCTATGACGAACGGCTGCGCCTCGTGCCGAAGAGCGAGATGAACCAGCGGATGGAGCGCATCCCGCTGGAGCGCTTCGAGTGGCCGCTGGGTGTCGCCATCGCACTGCTGCTGGTGGAGTTCTTCATCCCGGACCGCCTGCGGGCAAAGAAGGCCCGTCCCCTGCCCTCCGCCGCCCGCCTCACGAGACCTGCGGCCCTGCTCGGCATGGCGCTGCTTTCACTCGGGGGAATATCCAACACCCGGGCGGCGGAATCCGTTTCCAGTTCCAAGGCGACCGATCCCCGGCAGGTTTACAACCAAGGCACCGAGTCCTATGCCAAAGGTGACTTCGCCAAGGCCGCCGATTCCCTGAGCGCCTCTCTCAAGACCCAGGACCTCGCGCTTCAGCAGAAGTCCTACTACAACCTCGGCAACACCCTCTACCGCACTGGCCAGCGCATGCTGGAAAAGGAACCGGAAGCCACTATCAAGTCCTGGGAAAAAGCCATCAAGGCCTATCAGGATGCCCTCGCCCTCGATGCGAAGGACGAGGATGCCCGATTTAACGAGGAGCTTGTCGAAAAGAAGCTGGAGGAACTGAAGAAGCAACAGAAGCAGGACTCCAAGGACGACAAGAAACAGGACAAGGGCGATTCAAAGGATCAAAAAGACCAGCAGGATGAGGACGGCAAGAAGGACCAGAAAGATCAGCAGGACCAAAAGGATGGAAAGAAAGACGGACAGGACCAGAAAGACCAGGGCAAGCCGGACGATCAGAAAGGCGACCAGGGCGAGAAGAAGGATCAACAGGAATCCAAGGACGGCAAGGAATCCAAGGAACCAGGCAAGGAAGGTGAGGCCGGCGAGAAATCCGGGGAACAGGACAAGAAGCAGGAAGGACAGAAGCCCGGTGACAAGGAGGACGGAAAGGACGGCGAAAAGAAGGATTCCAAACAAGACGGCAAGGACGGGGACGCTTCCAAGGAAAAGGACGGCAAGGAATCCAAGGAACCAGGCAAGGAAGGTGAGGCCGGCGAGAAACAGGATGAATCCAAGGACGGCGAGAAGCAGGAAGGCACCATCAACGAGGCCCGCGGCGAGAGGCAGCAGATGTCTCCCGAGGAGGCCAAGCAAATGCTGGAAGCCCTGCGCCAGGACGAACGCACCGTGATTCCCATTCCGCAGCCCCAGCGCCGCAGCCGTTTCGTCACCCCTGAAAACTCAACGAAGGGCAAAACATGGTGAGAATGCCACGGGTCACGCGCACATGGACAGGCTTCGTCACGCTGTTGGCGGCCTGGCTCCTCTTGCCCTTCACCAGCCTCGCCGCCGAGCTGGAAGCCAAGCTGGACCGTCCGTCCGTCGCCGCGGGAAACGGTGCCATCATGACCCTCACCATCGGTGGCGGCCGCATCCAGGCACCCGAGATGCCGGCCGTACAGAATCTCATCATCCAGCCGCGCGGGCAGAGCCAGCAGATGCAGGTGATGAACGGCATCACCACGATGAAATCGATTTTCACCTACGTAGTCGGCTCGGAGACACCCGGCGACTACGTGATCCCCACGATCAAAATCACCATCAACGGCCAGGAGCTTTCGACCCAACCGCTGAAGCTGAAGGTCCTCCCGAACGGGGCGAAACAGCCTCCTGCGGGGCTGCCGCAAACCCAAGGCGGCCAATCCGCGCCACCGCAATCCGACGCGGAGCCGGAGGACGAGAGCAAGCGCTTCGGATTTCTAACGGTCGAACTCATGGAGTCGGAACGTAAGCACATCTACGTCGGCGAGATCGCGCCAGTCCGCATCACCGCGTGGTTGCCTCCGAACTCGAACACGCAGCTCCGCAGCGGCATCCAGCCGGACGGGAAAGGCTTCACCCTCCACAACGTGAGCGACCGGCCGCAACAGAGCGATTCCATCCGCGACGGCAAGCGCTACACCATGGCCGTCTGGTTCGGCGGCATCTCCGCGGCCCGGCCCGGCAAACTGGCCGCCTCGCTCTTCGTGGATGCGAACGTGACCATGCGCGACGAGTCCGCCCGCCGCCCCCGGGGCATCGACCCCAACGATCCCTTTTCCAGCATGTTCGCTCCGGTGATCCAGAAGGAAGTGAAGCTGAAATCCGAGGACCAGCAGATCGAGGTGAAGGCTTTGCCGGAAGAAGGCCGCCCCGCCAATTTCCACGGACCTGTTGGAAAGTTCCACTTCCAAGGCCTCGAGATTCCTCCCGACTGGAACACCGGCGAACCGCAGCAGATCGCCGCCACCATCGCCGGCTCAGGGAATTTCGCGCTGATGGAAACGCCGGACCTGCTCCCGGCGGAGGCGTGGAAGAGCTATCCCGCCAAGGGAGATTTCAACGCGGGTGACCAGTCCTCCTTCTCGGGCAGCAAGACCTTCCGCTTCAGCGCCGTCGCCCGCAAGGGTGGCGACCGCGAGGCATCGCTCTCGTTCAGCTTCTTTGAACCGGATTCCGGCAAATACGAGACCATCACGAGCGGACCGTCTCCCGTGAAGGTCACCGGCTCGGACATGGCGGAGGAAAAGACCGTGCCCTCCGTGGCAAGCCCGCCAAAGGAACCCGTCAAGAAGCCAGACGCCCTTGTCGCCCAGCATGCAAATCCGCAACGCGCCGCCACCCTCGTGCCGCTGGCGTCGCGGAAAGAGTTCCCATGGCTGTTAGGCTCCGGCGGAGGTCTTTGTGTACTGGGTCTGGCAGCCGGCAGCCTGCGGAAGCGTTGCCATGACCACGCGCGGCTGGCACGTGCCGCCACCGAAAAAGCCACCCGCGAGGCCCTCGCCGCGGCGAATGCGGCACGCGATGTCCCGGGGTTCTTCTCCGCCGCCCGCCAGGCCATCCAGCAGCGTCTCGCGGCGATGTGGAACCAGCCCGCGCACGCGATCACCTCGGCCGAGATCCAGGCGCGTATCCCGGCGGATTCACCGGTCGCGCGCTTCTTCCAGGAAGCCGACCTGCACGAATACAACCGCCAGCTTTCAGGCGAAATCGAACCACGCTGGCGGACCTTGCTCGACGAGGCGATGGCATCACTCACCCCTTCCAACCGCTGACCGTCATGACGAGGAAGCTTTTTATCGCGGTGCTCTGCCTTCTGGCAGGTTTGGCCTCCGTCCACGCGGCGGACCTCGCCGGAGCCAACGCGAAATTTGCCAAGGGTGATTTCGAGGGCGCTGCCTCCGATTACGAAAAACTCCTCGCCGACCAGGGACCGGACGCCACCCTTTACTACAACCTCGGCAACACCCGCCAGCAGCTCAAGCAATACGGTCCCGCCATCCTCGCCTACGAGCGTGCACGGCTGATCACCCCTCGCGATCCGGACCTCCTCGCAAACCTCACACTCGCCCGCAAGGCCGCCACTGCCTTCGAGGAGAGCGGCCGCAATTTACGACTGGAAACCGTGACCGGCTACCTGAGCCTCAACGAATGGTCATGGCTCGTGGCCGGTGGCACCCTCACCGTGGGCATTGTTGCCTTCATCTCCGGCGCGATGGGTTTGAAACCCGCCTCGCGCAAAGTCGCATGGACGGCAGCGGGAGCGGCTTTCCTGTTAGCCCTTGCCGCCGGCGGTGTGCTCTGGCTGCGCCGCGGCGAGACCGACCGCGGGATCATCCTCACGGAAAAAGCCACGGTCCGGCTCTCTCCCTTCGAAAACGCGGAATCCCTCGGCACGCCCGGCCAAGGCCGCACCGTGATCCTCGGCAAGACCAGCGGCGGCTTCCACTATGTCTCCGTCCCCGGCACCAGCCTCCAGGGCTGGCTCGCCGACAAGGACGTCGCGCCGATCCTTCCGCGTTGAAACCTCGCGCAACCCGAGCCGCAGCAAAATATGCTCAGCTTACGCCACTCCACCGGTAGTGGAATCTATCAAAACCCACCACGCTGACCCTGCAACTCAAAGCAGAGTCACTATGAAAACACACGTCATTTGCTCCACCCTCGCGGCACTCTCCTCCTCTTTGGTTCTCGCCGGCACCACCACTACCTCGACGTCGGATTCCACTTCCGCAGATCCCTTCGCCAACGCCCGCCGCCCGATCACCAACCCCACGCTCTTCGATCTCGCGCTGCCAACAACGAACCTGCACCCCATTTTCATCTGGCACGAGCTGCCCGATGAAATCAACACCACCGCGGGCAAGCTACCTTTGGGCGGAGATGTCGAGGTTTACGCCCTGCAATTCGAATACGCGCTCAACGACCGCCTTTCCATCGTCGCCTCGAAGGACGGCTACGTGGACATGAATCCGGACAGCACGCTCACCCATCAGGATGGCTTCGCGAACCTCGGTGGCGGCTTGAAATATGCCTTCCTGCTCGATCCGGTTTCCAAAACGGCCCTCAGCGGCACGCTCGCCTTCGAGGTCCCCACCGGCAATACGGATGTCTTCCAAGGCGAGGGCAAGGGCGCGACCAACCTCATCTTCTCGGCCCTCAAACTCGTGGACGCCTGGCAGTTCGCCGGCGGCGTGGGCTTCCACATTCCCTTCTCCGATGAACAGAGCACAAACTCCTGGCTCAGTGCCCACGCCAGCTATGAAGTGTGCCCCTGGTTCATCCCGCTCGTGGAGATGAACTGGTTCCATGTCTTGGACGCCGGTGACGGCACCAGCACCGCGGTATCCTCCATCGTCGAGTTCGAAGGCGGCGACTTCTTTAACCTGGGCGCCTCCAACGCCACCGAAAACCGCGACTTCGTTTCCGCTGCCATCGGCTTCCGTTCGCGTCTGGCGGAATCCGTCGATGTCGGCGTGGCCTACGAGGTTCCCCTCACCAACGAGGAAACCAGCCTGATGGAGTCCCGCCTCACCGTGGATCTCGTCTGGAAATTCTGACCCGCAAACGCGATGCCCGAACACACCACTTGCCGACCGGGTTGCAACCGTTGCGAGGCCTGCACCGGCAACACCGCGGATCCCCATCATCACCACCCTCATCAGCCGCAGGAAAAACCGGAGACCGCTCGGCCACTCCCGGCGACTACCTCCGTTCCACCCGCCGTGTCCACGGCATCCTCGCAACAACCGGTCGGCGGCACGGATTCCTGAGGCTTGCCAGACCCACACGCAAAAAGGAGCCCGGGGTCACCCGGGCTCCTCGCTTGATTTCAATCCGATCTAACTGAACTCAGTTTTCCGCGCCCTTCACACGGACAAACTTGGCACCGGCGGCGATTGCCACCGTGGCCTTCTTGTTCTGATAGCCAGCGGGTGCTCCCGCCTCATCCTCGATGGTCGTGCCACCCGTGATGTCGACCCAGTCGTTGTTCAGGCTGGCGCTCGACTCCAGGGTGTAGGTCGCGGCGCTGGTGCGCTGCGTCCAGCGGACGATGATGTTCGTGCCGGAGGTCACCGTCGTCGCCAGAGCGCCGTTGCTTGCTTCCGGAGCGGTGCCGAACAAAAACTCCTTCAGGTTGCTGAAGCCGTCCTGATCCGGATCATCCTGCCTGCCCTTCAGCGCGGAGTTGGCCGGGTTGGTGATGTTCGCGTTCGCCCAGGCATCGAAGGCAGAGGCTCCGGATCCAACCTGAAGCTTGCCTGTGCCGGTGATGAATCCGGGCAACTCGGCCGCGCCATAAATGCCCGCCGCTTTCGGCGTCCCGTTGACGGTGAGCGTCCCAACCTGGTCGGTCAGGCCATGTGGCAGGTCCAATTTCCCGGTGGCACCAATGGAAATTGCGGACGTGTCCGCCAGCGTCGCGGTGGAAAGCGACAGCGTACCCGCCTCCACCGAGGTAGCGCCCGTGTAGGCGTAGGCGCCCGTCACCGTCAGCGTACCCGCGCCCTGCTTGGTCAGGCCACCGTTGCCGGAGCCTGCTAGGAACGCTTGTGCGATGCCGATGTTGAAGCCCGCGCTGTCGATCGTGATCCCGCCACCGTTGATGGTCATCGAGGTCAGCCCGTTGATGAAAGCCGGCTCATCCGCTTTCGCCACCAGCTTGCCGCCATCGACGTTCAAGATCCCTTGTCCGCCGGAAGGCTTCCCGATCCGGACCAGCGTTGTCGTTCCGCCATTGAGGTTGATGGTGCCGGCGGCGTTGTTCGCGAAGCTGACGAGCAACGCGTTCACATTGACAACCGCGTTGTCATCCACCGTCAGGGTTCCTCCGGCGTTCGGCGTGGAAAGTCCCAGTCGTGTTTCCGCGTTGGTGATGAAGGTGCCGTTTCCGGTCACATTGACCACGCCGGTTGCACCGCTGCTGCCACCGATCTCGGTGTTGCCGCCACCCTGTTTAGTGAAGGTTCCGCCGCTGATGTTCAGCGTGCCGTTGCCACCTTCGCGACCGACCGCCAGCCAGCTGTTCGTGACGATGGTGCCGCCGGACAGGTTCACCGTGCCGGTGGAGCGGCCGGTGCCGTCGTTCGCGTTCTGGCCGATCCAGAATTCACCGGTCGTCTGGTTCAGCGAGCCCGCGGTCTGGTTGAGCGTCCCGGTGGAAACCCCGCCGTCACGCGCGCCGATGATGAGGCTGCCGCCACCTTGCTTGGTGACCGTGCCGCCATTGATATTCAGCGTGCCTGTTCCGCCTCCGCGTCCGACCGCCAGCCAGTTGTTCGCCGTCAGCGAGCCACCCGTCGGCACCGTGAAGACCGCGGTGTTGCCGCCGCCTTGGCCCACTTGGGTCTCGTTGCTCACCGTGGCGGTTCCCGCGATGGTCACATCGCTGTTGTTGCTCATCAGGTTGCCGTTGGTGATTGCCAGGGTCGCTTGCGCCGCGATGGTCAATGGACCTGCTATGGCATCCACGAAGTTCACCGTGTCGGTGATCGGAGTGCTGCCGTTGCCGAGGGTCAGCGTGCCGGCACCGGTCTTGGCGATGAAGCCTCCCGTGCTGGAGAAGCCCGTCGCCAGCGTGACATTCTGGCCATTCGTGTTGAGTCTGTAATTCTGGTTGATCGCACTGCTGAAACGCGCGGAATAGTCCGTGGTGTTCGCCGCGGTGTAGATCAGCGTCGCACCACCGAAGGTGATCGTGCCGCTCGTCCCCAACGCACCCGCTGCACCGAGGGTCAGCGTATTGTTCGTCAGCGTCGTGCCACCGGAGTAATTGTTGGCTCCGTTGAGGATCACGGGGCCGTTGATGATTTGCACGGCGCTGGTCCCGCTGAGGGAGTTCACCCCGGAAATCGTCAGCGTTCCACCGCCGCCGCCGAGGCGATAGCTGTTGCTCGTCGGGTCCGCGGTCAGCGCTCCGCTGAAGTCGGCGTTACCCGTGATCGCACCCAGGCCCAGTGTCGGGTAACCCGTGAAATTACCAGTCCCGGTGACCGCGCCGCTGAGCGAAATGATACCCGTCGATGCCGCTGCCAAACGGCC
>CAXTTX010000030.1:0-7651 GCA_964247045.1 uncultured Verrucomicrobiales bacterium
GTGGCCGAAGCTCCGCTGGAATCTCCATTCACCATTGGGCCGTCGCCTTCTTATCCCGCGCCCGCGTTCCATCCGGCCGAGGCTCCCGTGGTTTTGGAGCGGCAGCCGTGGGAGCCTCCTGCTTCGAACTCCTCGCGTTTTTTGCCGCCGGTGGAATCCAAGGATCTGTGGGACCTGCCCGACGAGGACATCGCCTCCACCCCTGTAGCCGTGCCTTTCCAGGCACCTGCGGTCTCGCCGGAGGCCTCGCCTTTCCAAGCTGCCCGAGCCGTTGCCGAGCCCTTCACCTCGGCTCCGTCCGCCCAAGGGGTTTTCACTCCGGCGGCCGCCTTCGAACCGGCACCGCAACCTGCCGCTCATTTCGAGCCTGTGGGCAGCTTCGCTCCTGCGCCCCCGGCGTGGCAGGAAAGCCCGCCGGTATTCAATCCGCCATCGGCGCAACCCCCGGAATTCGCCATTCCGGCCCAGTCTCCTTTCGAGGCGGCCCCGGCTCCGTCGTATTTCGAGGAGGAACCGGCCCCGGCAGCGTCCTATTTCGAGAGCCCGCCGGCCCCGGCCTCGCCGTTTCAAATGGCTCCCGAGTTCGCGGAACCGCCGCCATTGCCCCCGGCCTCTCCTTTCCAGGCCGCCCCCGCGGGTTTTGCTCCGGCAGCGGAGGCCCCGGTTTCATCCTTCCAGGCAGCCCCGGCATTCCACGAGGTGCCACCAGTTCCACCGGTTTATTCCTTCCAAGCGGCTCCGCCGGAGCGGGAACCCGCGCCCGCACCTGCCTTTCAGGCGGTGCCCGAGCCAGCTCCGGAAAAGCCCGCGGAAGCGGCCCCGCCCGCCCAAACAGACACCGACCGGGTGGACGATCTGTTGAAGCAATTCCGCGAAAGATACGGTCGCGGTAGCTTGTGAAAATTTTCACAAACCCCTTGCGAAACCGGGCGGTTTGGGTGCTTATTTCGGCGGCAAATCAGGCATGAGCACCACTACCCAAGAATTCGAAGCTCCGGATACCCTCGGCCGTGCCGCCCGCGCGGCGGACGCCTACCACGAGGAGACGGACGACCTGGTGGGCGAGCGAATGGTCCTCAACATGGGCCCCTCGCACCCGGCCACGCACGGTGTGCTCCGCCTGATTCTGGAACTCAACGGCGAGATCATCCATTCCGCCGATCCGGATGTGGGATTCCTGCACCGCGGGGATGAGAAAATCGCGGAAAACATGCACTACAACCAGTTCGTTCCGTACACGGACCGGCTGGATTACCTGGCGCCGCTGGCGAACAACGTGGCCTATGCCTGTGCGGTTGAAAAGCTGATGGGCTGGACCCTGCCGCCGCGGGGACAGGCGCTGCGCGTGCTGTGCTGCGAGCTTGCCCGGATCTCCTCCCACATGCTGGGAGTGGGGGTCTGCGCGATGGACGTCGGTGCGATGACCGTCTTCCTCTATACCTTCACGGAGCGCGAGAAGGTGTATAACATGTGCGAGCAGCTCACGGGTGCCCGCTTCACGACTTCCTACACCCGCGTTGGCGGTCAATTGCGCGACATGCCGCCCGGTCTGGACGCGACGATCCGCAGGTTCCTGGACGAGTGCTCGGTGACCATTGAGGAAATCGCGAAGCTGCTGGATAAGAACAAGATCTTCCTGGACCGGATGATGGACGTGGGTGTGATCACCCGCGAGTCGGCGATCGCCTGGGGGATGACCGGCCCGAACCTCCGCGCCTCGGGTGTGGAACGGGACCTCCGCAAGGACAGCCCGTATCTTGGCTACGAGCAATACGAGTTCGATGTGCCGATCGCCGTGGAAGGCGACTGCTACGCCCGCTACCAGTGCCGGATGGAGGAGATGCGCCAGTCGATCCGGCTGTGCCGCCAGATTCTCGACACCATGCCGGACGGCCCGGTGAACCTTGCCGACTCGAAGAGCATGCTGCCGGCCAAGGAGCGCGTGCTGATGTCGATGGAGGAGCTGATCCACCATTTCATCGTTTCCACGCAGGGGATCGACGCCCCGGCGGGCGAGGTTTATTTCGCGGCGGAAAATCCCAAGGGCGAGCTCGGTTTCTACATCCATTCCAAAGGGGGAGGGGTGCCGTACCGCCTGAAGATCCGCAGCCCCTCATTCTGCAACCTTTCCATCACCTCGAAGCTGCTGCCGGGGCACATGGTATCGGATATTCCGGCGATCCTGGGGTCGCTGGATTTCGTGATGGGTGAGTGCGACCGATGATGCTATTGGCGGGATTGTCATGAAAACAACACTCCAAGTTCTGCTGGGTTTCCTGTTGGCGGTTTCCGCCCGTGCCGAGTTCCGCACCTGGACCCGTGCGGATGGGAAGACGGCTGAACTGGATCTGGTTTCCGTCAGCGACAGCGGCGGTGTGAAGACGGGGGAATTCAAGACGCGTGCGGGGCAGACGGTTTCGCTCGCGGCGAGCAATCTTTCGGCGGCGGACGTGCTCCTGCTCGGTGGCTGGAAGCCTTCGGCGGCGGTGCCTGCGGCTGCTGCTTCACCGGCGGCCGGTTCGGCCGCGGCTGCTCCTGCGGCGGGTGGTCCCAGCACCTTTGACAAGATGCTGGAGGGCAACTTGCTGAAACTCTCCGGGAAGTCGCTTAAGACCTGCAAGGACGCGACCAAGCCGGCGAAATACTATCTTTTTTACTACACCGCCTCCTGGTGCGGGCCTTGCCACAAGTTCACGCCATCGCTCGTCGAGTTCTATAACAAGAACAAGGATGCCGACTTCGAACTCGTGCTGATCACCAGCGATGACGATGAGAAGGCGATGGAAGGATATGCGGAGGAGATGAAGATGCCCTGGCCGCAACTGAAGTTGGCCAAGGCGGAAAAGTTCAAGAAGGATTTTCCTTATCCCGGCGGCGGCATTCCGAACCTCGTCCTGACCGACCTCGGCGGCAAGCTCATCAAGGGCAGCTATGAGGGCAAGACCTACGTCGGACCGACGGTGGTGATGAACCACCTCGCGACCTTGTTGAAGAAGTAAGCGCAAAGACAGCCATCCGTTTTCCATGTCCTCATCCAGCCTCGAAGAATCCGTCGCCTCACACGAAACGCCCGGCAGCAAGTTCTATCAGCCGTTCGCCGTGACTCAGGAGCTTGAGGCGGAGGCGGACGAGCGCATCTCGCACTATCCAGCGAGCAAACGGTCGGCGACGCTGCCGTTGCTGCACATCGTCCAGCACAAGTTCGGGTTTATTTCCGCGCCGGCGATCGAGTGGGTGGCGGCGAAGCTGGAGATCGAGCCGATCAAGGTGCTGGAGGTGGTGACGTTTTATCCGGGCTTCCGGCAGTCCGCGCCGGGCAAGTTCCATATCCGCGTTTGCCGCACGTTGTCGTGCGCGATGGGCGGCAGCTACGAGCTGATGGAGCGTCTTTGCGAACTGACGGGCATCGACCGTTCCAACAGCGACTCGCATCATCATCCGGTGACGGTTTCTCCCTGTGGGAAGTTTTCGGTGGAGTTCGCGGAGTGTCTTGCTTCCTGCGGTTCGGCGCCGGTGTGCATGGTGAATGACGATTTCCACGAGGGAGTTGCGGTGGGGAAGGCAGAGGAGTTGCTGGCGAAATACGCGGGGGAGGGTTGAGGGGCAGGATGATGTCTTGGGAGGACTGGAGTTGACGGGGCGGAATGAATTTTGACGGCGGGTTTGAAAGGAAGGATGGCCGTCCATCTACGCTTCGCTACGATTGCGGTCCAGGTGGGGAAATTTGGGAATTGAGCTTTGCCGGCGAATGGGCGAGTTTCATGTCCCCCGATGAGCCCGTTTCCCCGCGCGTGCTTGTTCCCCCGTTTGGCCCTCGTGCTTTGCGGCTGCGGAGTGGCACGCCCGGTGATGGCGGTTGATCTTTCCGCGGATTTGCCGGCGGCGTGGAGCGTGGCGGAACAGCGCTGCGCGGAGACGGTCACCTGGATGAATGCCACCTATGGCACCCCGGTGATGTATTCCCGCTATCCCTCGCTGGGGGACACGGGAACCGGGAAGTGGATGATTCTCACCAACACGCGTGATTGGCGTGAGGGATTCTGGCCGGGCATCCTGTGGATGCTGGCGCAGCATACGGGTGATGATGTCTGGCGGCAGCGTGCCACGAGCTGGAGCGATGGATTGGCAGCAACGACCAACATCGACCATGACATCGGCTTCATCACCCTGACCTCGCTCGGCAAGGGGCATCTGTTTCATGATGATCTAACGGATTCGGGCGGGGCTTACCGCGGGTTCGCGAAAGGTGCGACCTTGGCCGCCGCAGGGAAACTCGATTCGCGCTTCAACAAGCCGAACCCGATGGGGACGCCGGTGCCGACGGGGTTCACGCGGTCGTGGAATTCGCCTTTCGAAGATCCTCATCCGGTTTGCATCGACAACCTGATGAATCTGGAGGTGTTGTTCGAGGCCTATGAAATGAATGGCCGTCAGCCGGGCCAGCGCGTCTGGTTCAACCACGGCCTGGCCCACGCGAGGACTTCCATCGCGAAACACTTGCGGGCGGATGGCAGCACCTATCATGTGGTCAAACATTTCGATACGGGGCCGGACATCGGCCAAGTGGAACGCAAGAGCACCGTGCAGGGTTATGGCGATGAAACGACGTGGTCGCGCGGGCAGGCTTGGGCGATCCATGGCTTTACCACGGTCTATCGTTTCGCAAGCCGCGATGCGGGAACCGATGCCTCGGATGTCCTCGCCGCCGCGCGGGCGACGGCTGACTATTTCATTGATCATTTGCCCGATGCTTTCACGGCGGATTCATACAACCATCGCGCCGGTGATTTCGTGCCGCCGTCGGATTTTGACGCCGCGTTGGGCGAGCCCGTGGGGCCGTGGAATGACGCGAACAACAACTACAATTCCATGGCGGGAACGGGGCTGGGGGACCGCAGGCCCGCCCTCGGGTCATTCACCTTGCGGGATACGTCGGCGGGAGCCATCGCGGCTTCGGGCTTGATTGAGTTGAGTGGTTACATGGCTTCCAAGGAGGACCGGGATCACTACCTCGGTGCCGCGGAACAGATCCTCCATTGCCTGATCGCTTATGACGGACCGGACGCCGGGACGGATCCTGACTATCTCTGTGAACCCGGCGAGACGGCGAATCCCGGAATCCTGAAGGCGGGCAGCAACCGCTGGGGGGATCCCAACCAGTCGCTGATTTTCGGCGATTACTATTTTCTGGAGGCCCTTGCCCGGTACGAGGACCTCAAGGCCAGGGAACTGCTCGATGCGAGCTGGGGAATCGATCACACGGGCGGAAGCGTGGAACTGGCATTCGAGATTAGCGATCCCGCGCCCACGCTGAAGATTTATTTGGAGCGGTCCGACAGCCTTGGGGAAGGGGACTGGACCACGCTGGGCACGAAAACGGGAGCCGCGGCGTGGTCGGGAACGGCGGTTTTTGCGCAGGATTTCCTGCCCGGCGGCCGCAGCCGTGAGAGGACGGGAGATCCGGTTCCGGGAGAGCGTGGATTTTTCCGGATTTCCACCCGTTCCATCGGCGGAGGGCGCTGATTTTCCGGGTATTTTGGTTAAAATTGGGTTTTGCCTGGAGGGTGTCTTCGGTCATACTCGGGGCGGAGCGATTCCCGTATGATCACCTACACCAAGCAGCCCCACCCGCGCGAGTACCGGCTTATTTTCAAGAATGTGGATCGCGAGGGCTGGAACACTTCCATCGAGTGCTACATGCGTGATGGCGGTTATGAGGAGCTGAAGAAGGCGTTCACGATGCAGCCGAAGGACATCACCGAGGAGGTGAAGAAGTCCGGCCTGCGCGGACGCGGTGGCGCGGGATTCCCCACGGGCATGAAGTGGACCTTCATCCCGCCCAATAACACGAAGCCGGTCTATCTGATTTGCAATGGCGACGAATCCGAGCCGGGCACTTTCAAGGACCGCTATATTCTTCATCAGGATCCCCACCAACTGGTGGAGGGCATGGTCATCTCCGCCTATGCGGTGGGCGCGAAGATCGCCTACATTTACATCCGCGAGGAGTTTCCGGAGGCTGCCCTGATCGTGGAGAAGGCCATCGAGGAAGCGCGGGCGAAGAATTTCCTCGGCCAGAATGTTCTCGGCTCCGGCGTGGATGTGGAGATCTACGTTCACCGCGGCGCGGGTGCTTACATTTGCGGCGAGGAAACCGGATTGATCGAATCGCTGGAAGGAAAGCGTCCGTATCCGCGGATCAAGCCGCCCTATTTCCCCGCGGCGCTGGGGCTCTACATGTGCCCGACGATCGTCAACAACGTGGAGTCGCTTTGCCATGTGAAGCACATCATCCGCATGGGGGGGGATGAGTATGCCAAGCTGGGTGTCGCACGGAATACCGGCACGCGTATTCTCTGTGTTTCGGGTGATGTGAAGAACCCGGGTTATTTCGAGGTGGAGGTCGGCAAGATCACCATGCGCGAGCTGTTGTATGACATGTGCGGCGGCCCGAAGGATGGCCGTGAGTTCAAGGCGGTGATTCCGGGCGGCTCTTCCTCGAAGATCCTGAAGTGCAACGAGGTTTTCAAATTGAAGAATCCCGACGGCACGGCGAAAGATCTCGATTTCTGGGACATCCAGATGGATTTCGACACGCTGGCGGCCTGCGGCTCGATGGCCGGTTCCGGTGGTGTGATCGTGCTCGACGACTCGCGCAAGATGTCCTGGGTGCTGAACAATTTGAACGCCTTTTACGCCCACGAATCGTGTGGGCAGTGCACACCCTGCCGCGAAGGTTCCACCTGGATGAAGAAGATTTCCGACCGCCTGGTGGATGGAACCGCCACGCCGGAAGATATCGAGACGCTGGAAAGCGTCGCCTATCAGATCGATGGCCGGACCATCTGTGCTTTCGGCGAGGCATCGTCCTGGCCGGTGGAGGCGATCATCGGGAAATTCCGCGAGGAACTTCTGGCCGATACCAGCGCGGCGAACGAGGCATTGCCTCACAATCCGGAAGAAGCCGCGCAACGCCGCTTCCTGCAACCGGCTTGATGAATGAGCCGCTCCCGCCCATCGGAAGTGCTGGCCTTGATTGCCCGGGTTTGCCTGGGCACGTGGTTTGTCTACAGCGGCGGGGTGAAGATCTTCGGCAGCGGCCTGGATCGTTTCACGAAGGACGTGGCGAATTACAAGCTGGTGGCAGCGCCTTGGGACGCCGTGGCCGCCTATAGCGTGCCGTGGGTGGAATTGATCGCGGGGACTTGCCTAATGCTTGGCTTGTTGCGGAAAGGGGCGATTCTTTCGGTGGCAGGACTGGTGGTGGTTTTCTCGATTTCCGTCGGCTGGGCGTGGTCGAAGGGGCTGGATATTTCCTGCGGCTGCCATGGCGGGGACGCGCCGATTCGTTACTGGAACAAGGCGGCGGAGTTCGTTGGATATTTCCTGCTGCTGGGGTGGCTGTGGTGGATGGAAGGGCGCGGGGAGCCTGGTCCCGCCGATCTTTCAAGGAACCAGTAACAAGGCTTGTCGGCCTCCAGCGACCATCTGCGGATCAATGCGTTGATCCATGGTGGCGAATCCAGCCTTCCTCCTAACAGCCAACGTCAAAAGATAGAAATCCGTGAGATGTTTGGATGGTGGTAGATCCGGGTAATCACAAAGGGAAAAATCGTCGGGCCAAAACTGGTGCCCGGGTTGAGCGAGGATG
>CAXTTX010000030.1:7661-21365 GCA_964247045.1 uncultured Verrucomicrobiales bacterium
CCCAGGGTGCCACCCGCGAAATCCGGATATGAAGGGGCTCCGACGATCCGGATGAAGGCGTTTTGGACCAAGGGGCAGGTCGCCCATGCAAGTCGCGTCCCGCTGCTGGAAAACCAGTTCCTCGCCCTCTGATGGAACACATGCCGCGTATCCGCGAAGGCGATCAGGATATTAACGTCCAGCAGGTATACCATAAGGACTGGACGTCAGGGATATTCAGTTTCCTCCATGATCTGCTGGATCATTTCCGGAGTGACCGGTGTGGTCCCCGTCTTTCTCAGAACCGGGAAGCCTTGTTCATCCGTGATGGAGAACTTTTCCAGTGCAGGATCCGGCAGGGCCTCTCCGATTTCGCGGCGCAGGGCGTGCTCCACAATCGCGCGGAGAGTGGTCCGGCGCTTCAGTGCGACGGCTTTGGCCTCGTTTAACAAATCGTCAGGAAGATCCAGTGTGGTTTTCATCGGATATGGGTGATTATATGGGAATATGGGTAGATGTCAATGAGTCATGCTTGGTGGGGGATGTTTTCCGCTTCCGAAATATCCCTGCTTCTTCATCCTCCGGCCATGACTTACGCGGAACGTCTCCAGATGCGCATCCAGAAAACGGGCTCCCGGCTTTGCGTGGGGCTGGATCCCCGGCCGGGGGACGGTGGGGCGGAATTCGCGCGGAATTTCCTGAAGCGGGTGATCGACGAAACGGCGGTGTGGGCGGCGGCGTTCAAGCCGAACATGGCCTACTTCGAGGCGATGGGCATCGAGGGTATCCGGCTGCTGGAAGAGCTTCTCGCGGAGATGCCAGCGGAGGTGCCGGTGATCCTGGATGCAAAGCGCAGCGACATCGGGGAGACGCAGAAGTACTACGCCCAGGGCTACTTCGCCGGCTGGAACGTGGACGCGGTCACGCTCAACCCGTTTCTCGGCTACGACTCCATCGAGCCGTTCCTCGATTGGGAAGGGAAGGGGATCTATCTGTTAGCAGTCACGTCGAATGCCGGCTCGGCCGACTTCCAGCAACAGAAGCTCGCGGACGGCCGCTCGGTTTATGAACTGGTGCTTGGCCTTGGCGAAAGGGCGAAGGAGGAGAAACGGGCCACGGATGTGGGTTATGTGGTGGGCCTGACCAACGCGGCGGACGTGCTGGAAAAAATCCCGGATGCCCCGCTGTTGGTTCCGGGCCTGGGTGCCCAAGGGGGAGATCTCGCCGCGCTGGCCGGGGCAAAACGCACGGCTCCGGATGTGATCAATGTTTCGCGGGGAATTCTCTATGCGGCGGACGACCGTGGATTCGGCGCCCGCGCGCGCGAATGGGCGGAAAAGATCTCCGCCGCCTACGGGGGCTAACGGATCGGTTTTTTCGATGCAAGCCCGTCAATCCTCTCCTAGTATCCAGAAAGCGTGATGGACGACGAGAAGCACCCGATGAAGCCGATAGCCGCGCGTTATTCGGGCTTGCTGCCGCAGAAAGGCTGGCCTCGTCGCAATTTCCGCTTCTTGCGGCACCGGATCGTCCCGGGCATGTTCCGTCGGCTGGCGGGTAATGTCCTGGAGCCGATATTGGCTCCTCCGGATGAGGATAAGGTCCGGGTGACCTGGATCGGCCATGCTTCGTTCTTCCTGCAGTTCGCGGGGCACTCGGTGATCGTCGATCCGAACTGGGCGAAATGGCACGGGCCGGTGAAGCGGCAGCGCCAGCCGGGTCTTGATTTGCACGGTGTCCCGGAAGTGGACCTGGTGCTGGTGACCCACGCGCATTTCGACCACCTGCACAAACCCAGCCTGAAGATCCTCAAGGCCCGCGAGGGGATCGTCGTGCCGCAGGGCAGCGGGTCGCTGGTGAAGAAGCTCGGTTTTCCCGCTACCCACGAGATGAAGATCTGGGACGCTCTGAAATTCGACGAACTCGAGGTGATCCACACGCCTTCCCACCACTGGGGCGCGCGTTTCATCCACGACACCCACCGCGACTACGGCGGCTACATCGTCCGGGCTGGCGGGAAAAGCGTCTTCCACTGCGGGGACAGCGCGTATTTCGATGGCTTCGGGGAAATCGGCAGGCGCTGCCCGATCGACATCGCCCTGATGCCGATCGGTGCCTACGAGTCACCGAGCGGCCGGGACGTCCATATGAACCCGGAGGAAGCGGTGAGGGCTTTTGCCGACCTCGGTGCGAAGGCCATGATTCCCATGCACTACGGCACTTTTCCGCTGGGGAATGAACCGCACCACGAACCGGTCGAAAGACTGCTGATGGAAGCGGACCGGCTTGGCATCAGCGACCGGATTTTGATCCCCGAGGAAGGAGTGGGGATCGAATGGTGAAACTTTCCGGGAACAAAATGAGGTTTCATGTATCCTACCACCATGAGACGCCGATTTTTCCTGCTGTTGATGGCGCTGATTCCGGCGCTTGCCTCCTGCGAACCCCAGAAGCCAATGACCGAAGAAGACAAGAAGCCTGCAAAAATGCCTGAAGTCCCCGCCGGTGCCGAGGTGGTCACCCTGGGCGCGGGATGTTTCTGGTGCATCGAAGCCGCTTACAAGCAATTCCCCGGCGTGATTTCCGCGACCTCCGGCTACATGGGCGGCAGCGTCAAGAATCCGACTTATGACGACATCTGCACCGGCTCCACCGGCCACGCGGAAGTCGTGCAGGTTGTCTTCGACCCGAAGAAGATCACCTTTGAAAAGGTCCTGGCCTGGTTCTGGGACTTGCATGACCCGACGACGCTGAACCGGCAGGGGAATGACGTGGGCGATCAGTACCGCTCCGCCATCTATTACAACAGTGACGAACAGAAGAAGGTCGCGGAGTCTTCCAAGGCTGCGGCCCAGGCGAATTTCAAGGATCCCATCGTCACGGAGATCACCAAGGCTTCCGAGTTCTATCCGGCGGAGAACTACCACCAGAACTACTACAAGGAGAACAAGTCGAAGAATCCTTACTGCCGCTTCGTGATCGAGCCGAAGCTGAAGAAGCTGAATCTGGAGCATTGAGCGGAGCGAAAGCCCGCAAATCCTTTAGTTTGCTTGACAATTTGACCCATTGGGAGGATTTCTTCCTCTCAAGAAATGGCGAAACGTAAGTTGGCAGGCGTGAAATTGACGCGCTTGGAGGCCCGTACGCGGGTTATCCAAGGGGCAGGGCGTCTTGCGTTCGTCGCGTTCTGCATGTCGCTAGGCTTCGTCGTGGTGGCTACGGCTTTTCCCCAGCGCCGGGAGCTTGCCCGTCTGGAGGCGAAGCTGAAGCTCGCCAAGGAGCGGGAGGAAAGTGTGGCGGCGGACAAGGAGTATCATCAGACCGAGTACCGCGCCCTGCGGGAAGACCCCACCTACCTGGAGATCCAAGCCCGCGACCGGTTGGATTATTATCGGGAAGGCGAGCGGGTTCTGAAGTTCCGCAACGAATAGGCGGCCGGTGGTTTTGATGCTTGGCGGTGCCGGGGCGACGGTTTATTTCTCCCTCCCCCATGCGAGACGATATCGAGAAGATCCTGATTGATGAGGCGGTGATTGAACGGCGCCTGGATTCGATGGCACTGGAGATCGAGCGGGACTTTCCGGAAGGCACGCTGGTGGTGATCATCCTGTTGAAGGGAGCGCTTGTCTTCGCGGCCGATTTGCTGCGCCGGGTGCCGAGGCCACTGGAGATCGAGTGCCTCAACGTTGCGAGCTACCACGGCGGGACGGAGAGTTCGGGCAAGGTGGATTTCCTCGACCGTCATTTCCCCGAGGTGAAGGGACGGCATGTGCTTTTGTTAGATGATATCCTGGATACGGGCCGCACCCTACATGCGGTGAGCCAGCGGTTGGTGGAGGAGGGGGCGGTCGCGGTGCACACGGCGGTGCTGCTGGCGAAAGACAAGGAGCGTGCCGAGGAGGTGCAGGCGGATTACATCGGCTTTGAAATTGGAGACGAGTTCGTCGTGGGATATGGGCTCGATTACAAGGGGCGGTACCGGAACCTGCCTTATGTGGGGGTTTTGAAGTTGTCGGCGGCGACGTGATCCAGAGTGTGGAGCGGAAGACGTTTCCGGAACTGGACTTGGGTTCAGTGGCTGGATTTTTAGCATGTGAGCTATTTCCTGAGAGAAGCGATCAGGGAACGTGGACGTCCTCGTCCTCTTCACCATGTGCCTCCTATTTGTGGTCCACGTGATCCGGCCTGTCACACCAAGCCACAAAAACCCTCTTCCTTTGCTGCTCTCAGCTTTTCACCATCCAAGGACTCAGGAACCTGTCCATCCTAGATGATAGCGGACCTTTGCATACAGTGACGGGGACGAGGGCGTCCCCGCTCCGCCAAGTCGCTTCGCTCCAAAGAACAGAACAGTCAGACTGACGATCTAACCGATCAGATCCCCGATGGACCCGAAGTCCGGTGAGAACAGGCGCTTGTAGGTGCGGGCGGCATAGCCATCGGTCATGCCGGCGAGGAAGTCGCAGACGAGGCGGGCCTTGGCGGTTTTGTCGGGAGCGGCATTGATCTCCGCAGCGGTGTCGGCGGGGAGGAGTTGGAAGTCCTGGCCGTCGATGGTTCCGCCGGAGATGTAGCGCTCGCCGAGCACCTCCCACATCTGACGCAGCATGCGGCTGCCCTTGTGCTCTAACTGCTTCAATTGCGGGGAAAGGAAGACCACTTCGAAAGCGAGCTTCTTGAAGAGGCTGGATTCCGCCTTCACCACGGGGTCGATCACCAGTTTGTATTTATAACGGTTGGTGGCTCCACTGAGGAAATTCACGTCGGTTTCCAAGCGCGTGGACTGGATGTATCTACCGATGCGCTTGCCGACAAAGGGATCGACCCGCTTGCGGCGGATGGAGCGCATGAGATCGCCCAAGGGGGTGCCTTGGCCGGTGGCCTCACCGCGGGCTTCGGCCCAGGCCTCGATTTTCTCGATGGTTAGGAAACCTGCGCGCACGCTGTCGGAGAGGTCGTTCAGCGAATAGGCCGTGTCATCCGCCCAGTCCATGACCTGGCATTCGATGGACTTGAACTTGTCGCGGACGGCACCGGGGATGAGTTCCATGGGGAAGTCGTTGCCGCCCATGGCCCAGTCGAGATAGGCGTGCTGGCTGTCGTAGATGAAATGGTGTTCCGGGCAGCCGCCGAGTTCGGTCCAGAGCGACTTGTATTTCAACACGCCGTCGAGGAAGGCGCGGGTCGGGTCCATGCCGCTACGTTTCGCGGAGAAGATGCGTTCGGTTAGCAAGCGCAGGGTCTGGGCATTGCCCTCGAAGCCGCCGTAACCGCGCATCAGGTGGTTCAGTGTGCGTTCGCCCGCATGGCCGAAGGGCGGATGGCCGAGGTCGTGTGAAAGGCAGATGGCCTCGACCAGATCCGGGTCGATGAAGAAATCGTCCTGCAGGGGGCCATCGGAAATTCCCTTGAGCCAGTAGGTGATCGACTTGCCGATTTGCGCGACCTCCAGCGAGTGGGTGAGTCGGGTGCGGTAGAAATCGTATTCCCCGCTCCAGAAGACCTGGGTCTTGTTCTGGAGGCGGCGGAAGGTGGGGGTGTGCAGGACCCGGTCGCGGTCGATCTGGAAGGGGGTCCGGTAATCGGTGCCGTCGGCTTTGCCGGAATACCGCTCCGTGTCGAAGGCCCCGTAAAATCGGTTTTGCATCGGGGCGAGGATTGGCGGTTCGTGGCGGGCGGGCAAACTTTTCTTGAGATCTGAAGCGGACCGTGGCCAAAGAAAAAAGCCCCTCCCTTGCGGAAGAGGCTTTTTCTTGGTGGGGAAACGATTTTTCCAGTTTCCGGGGGCAGCCGGATTAGCGGCGGCGATGGCGTGTCAGGAGGACGATCACGCCGAGGCCGCCAAGCATGGTGGAGGCGGGTTCCGGCACGTAGTTGTAGGTGATGGTCACGTCACCGGACACGTTCGAGACGGTGAAGGACTGCTGGAGTCCGCCGAGTCCCGTGGCGCTGACCAGTTGGTCCGCGGCAAGAGTGTTCGTGAAGGTTCCCGATCCCGCATACATCGAGGTGAACAGGCTGTTCACGGTGCCCGACGAACTGGCCGTTTGATCGGCCGGGTTGAACACGATGTTGTCTCCCAACCCGGTCGAGTTGAAGGTGTTGGTCGCGTCACCGGTGGTGGCCGAAACGGCCTGGTTGTTCAGGCTGCTGACGGCGTTCAAGGTTCCGGAGCTGCCGATGCCGGCAAAGCTGGTGTCGAGCAGCGAGCTGGAGCCGAGGGAACTGGTCAGAGCGCCCTGCACCGTGTGGGTGAGGCTGATGGTGCCGCCGGACGCCGAGTCGTTGTCGACTTCGAAACTACCACCGGTCTTGTTCAGGGTCACGGTGATCGTGACGCTAAGGAGGGTGCGGGTTCCGCCGATGGTGTCGAACTTGTTGAATGTCAACACTTGCGATCCGTTAGGGACGAATGCGAAGTTTTGAGTCTGGACGATAGTGGCCGCGGAGGCGACCCCACCGAGGGAGGTAAGCAGCAATAGTGTGGATAGGACTTTCATTACGTTGATTATCAGGTCTCTAGGTGTGTGGTGGTGTGTGGTTGGGTTTTTGCTGCGGGAAAGTGCCAGTTCGCCGAAACGAACAGTAACTCACCGTTGATGGTTTAATTAACTTAAATTTACGGTCCCGAGAAGCGTTTTGTTTGGCCAAAACCGGCCAAATGGTCCCAAAACCGGCCGCAGGGTCTATCCGGCTGATAGTTGTTAGGGAATTGCCAGTCGCGAAAATCCTTTATATTTCAAGGGTTACGCGATCACGTAGTCTATCAGACATTGACTGGAGCTCTCTTGGGGTTATCGGAGCTTTCCAAAAAGGCCATTGACTTTTGGAAAAGATCGCCTCGTTGAAATGTTGCTTGGCCTACGGGGGTAACAGTCGGGTTGGTGTCCGAGTTTCCCGGTGAAAGCGGGCGGCAACCATCCGGACAATCCGAATCCCAAGGCCATGCAATCCCTCAAGCGCGCGTTTTTCTGGCTCTCCGGAGCCGGCACGGAGACCCTCGAAAAATGCCCTGCGTGGGAGCAGCGGAAATACGTGGCATTCGGGGCGACGGTGCTGGTGCCGTGTGCCTTCGCCTTCATCGCCTGTGCCTACGCGCTGTCCACCCTAACGGACAACGCCCGGGTGATCTACCCGGTGGCGGCGGTCTGGGCCTTCATCATCCTGACCATCGACCGGGCGCTGCTGGCCAGCTACCGGCCGTACATGTCCATTTTCCGGAAGCTTTCGCAGTTTTCGCTCCGCCTGGTGGTGGCCGTGCTGATGGGTATCACCATTGCCCACCCGCTGGTGCTCCTGCTGTTCCGGGATACTGTCTCCTCGGTCATTGAGAAGGACCGTGCCGCGGAGATCGAGGTGGCGCGGAAGGGCTTCGAGGTCGAAAAGAGCCGGGTCCGTGAACAGGTGGGCGTGTTGGAAACCGCCCTCGCGGAGCAACGAACGAAGTGGAACGAGTCGTTCCAAGCGAAGTTCATCCTGCAGGAAACCACCGAGGCTAAATCCGCCATTCCCGGCCTGACCGCGGAGCAGCAAGTGGAACTGAAGGCCGCAATCGACGAGGCGACGGCCCCATTTCGCGAACGCCTGTCGGTGATCGAGAAGCAATCGGACGAGTTTTCCCCGCAGTATGCGAAGCTCCAGACCGAACTGGGGTTCTGGCAGGCGGAGTTTGAACGCGAACTCAACGGCCAGCGGTCGGGAATGAGAGGGGAGGGGCCGCGTGCCCGCTCGATCCGCGCCGACCAGCTTGAACCCCGCCGCGAGGAGTCCAAGCGGCTGGGCAGCCTGCTTGAGCACCTGACCGCGGAAAAATCCACGCTCCAGACGCAGGCCCGGCAGGGGGAGGCGTCCGCCATCCAACAGTTTGAGAAGAAGCTGTCGGAAATCGCCAGCGCCAACAAGGCGGAAGCCGACCGGGTGTCCGGCCTCAAGCGCAGGGTGGAGGAGGACCAGGCCGGCCAGTTTGTGACCCAGCAGAACGCGCTGCGGGAGACCATCAAGCAACAGATCGATACCCGGCTCGCGGAGTTGAACAGGGTGCAGGGCGAACTCGGGGCGATTGGCACGGAGGAAGCCACGCGGCTTGCCGCCCTGCGCGCGGAACCCCGTCGCGACATCCTTACCCAGACACTCGCGCTCCACGCCTTGTTCAAGGCCGGCAATGAAGGCGGGCAATTCGCTTTCTACACCTACATCGTGCTGACCCTGCTGTTCATGCTGGTGGACACCATTCCGCTGATCGTGAAGTTCTTCACGAAGCCGGGTCCCTACGACTCCCTGGTGGATCGCGATGAAATCACCTTCGAGACCGAGCACCGTGCGTTCCGGCAGAGCCGCACCCGTTACATGGACCAGCTCGCGAAAGGCAACCTCATTGCCGTGACCCGCAACAGCGGTCTGGAGAACGCGCTGGTGGACGGGGTGGAGCACACCCGCGCGGCGCGGGAGTTCCTTGATTCCCTGGTGGAGATGGAAAAGTCCTTCGCGGAGAAGATGAAGCTGGAGGAGCAAACCATCGGCGTGGCGGAGAGTGACAAGCGCGCGGCTTTGGAAGCCATCAAGAAGCGCTTCTATTCGGACTTGAACCACCGGATGGAGGTGTTTTTCACCACCCGCCATGCGCCGGAAGGGGCGTGAGGGAGGCGATGCTTCGCCGGTTGACTTGGAGAGCGGCGGAGGCAGGCTTGGGCCATCGGCAAGGCACGGTCATTCCTGATTCCCGGGGCGAAGGCAGGAGATCTCCGCAAGGCTGCCCTGGTTGCTTTGGCAGGAGCGGTGATGGCCGGGTGTTTCGGCATCGTGCATGACCAGGTCACCTACACGATCTCGCCGGAGTATTTCACGCGGATGAAGTTCGACCAATTCCGTGGCGCGGATTTTGGGTTTCCGCCTCGTGTTTTGGTTGCGGAGATCGGGTTTCTGGCGACTTGGTGGGTGGGATTGATCGCGGGATGGTTTTTGGCGCGGGTGGCTTTGCCTCGCCATGACAAGCCCGCCTTAGTGGTTGGCAAGGCCATGGGCACCATGATGGCGGTGGCGATTGGCTTTGGTTTCGCTGGATACCTGATCGCGCTACCCCTGCTAGACAAACGGGACGGCTGGGAAGAAGCGCTGGAATCGATGGGGGTGAGGGACCGCAGGGCTTTCCTCCGGGTGGCGGGAATCCACCTGGGGAGCTACGCGGGCGCGCTGCTCGCGTGGATCTGGTTGATGTGGCGGATTATCCGGCGGAAAAAGTCCCGCCCTTCAGCCTAACATCTCCACGAGATGCCCGAAGACATCGGAGTTTTTCACCATGCCGGTGAAGTGGTCGGATTGTGGGCCGATGGCGGAGACGAGCGTGGGATCCGAGGTGTGGGTGGTGCCGGTCCAGCCGATGCCGGTGTGGTTGCCGGCGAACTGGCCTAACAGGCCTTCCGGCTTGTCGAGCTGTTCGTTCCATTCCACCACCGGATGTTTCTGGAAAATTTCCAGCAGGGCGTTGGACTCGTCCGGCTTCAGGGTAAAGGAGAGGTGTTGCTGGATCAATGTCGTGAGTTGCCCGGCGTTACCGCCCTGGACTTTTGCCCACTCGGCGAAGAGCCTTTCGTGGGAGGCCTTGAAATTGGCGATGCGGGCGAAGGTCTTGTTGCTTTCCGAGTAGGAGCCGCCCATCCCGCAGAGGCCGGGATTCGAGTTGCCATGATCGCTGGTGACCACGACGAGGATGTCGTCGCGCTTTCCAACCAGGGTCATGACGGTGGCCAAGGCATCGTCGAAGGCGAGTTGATCCGCGAGCAGAGCACCGATGTCATTGAGGTGGGCCGCATGGTCGATGCGCGCGCCCTCCACTTGCAGGAGGAAAGGTTTGTCGCTTGCGAGAAAGCGGGTGAGGGCGGCTTCCGCCATTTCCGTCAGGGTGGGAACGACGGCCGCCATCGCGGCGTTTTGCTCGCGGTCGATGGAGAAGGGGAGATGGCCGCGGGTGAAAGTGCCGAGGAGCTTTTCACCCTTGGCGGCGAGCAGTTCGTCCCGCTTGCCAATGACCTCGTAGCCCGCGGTTTTGAACTCGCCTGCAAGGTCCCGTTTGTCGCCGCGATCCTTGGCACTGAAGTGACCGGAACCGCCGCCGAGAATCACGTCCACGCGGTTCAAGTATTGTGGTGCAATCCCGTCTTCATCACCGCGCGCGTCAACGGATGAGGCGAAACCGGCGGGAGTCGCGTGGGTGATGGTGGCCGTGCTCACCAGACCGATGCGGGCACCTTTGGCCTTCAGGATTTCGGCGATGGGGCTGATGGCCTTGCCGGAGGGGCTCACGTTGATGCTTCCATTGTTTACCCGCTGGCCTCCGCCCCATGAACTGGAAGCGGCTGCGGAATCCGTAACCAGGGAGTTCGCGGAGGCTGTATCCATGAGGCCGCGGGCGGCCGTCCGGTCATTGAGCAGGGACCACCAGCGGGTGCCGCGCTGGCGGGTCATTTGGGAAAAAGCTTCCGCCAGCGTCAGTACGCCGGGGCTCATGCCATCGGAAACCATGAAAACCACACCACGCACCTTGCGGGCGGGGACTCCCGAGGTGTCCGCGGAGGCACTGACGCTACCGAGCAGGGACGCGGCACTGGTGAGCGACGCGGCCTTGAGCCAGTCCCGGCGGGCGATTCCGCTGCCAAGGGAGAATTCCGATTTCATGGGACATTCTTACCATTTGGCCGGGGAAGGGCAAGGCCTGGAAAGCGACGGGAAAATCACCGGGGCTTCGCGTTGCGCAGGGCTGGGACCATGGCCAGCCAAGTCGAAAGCACGGCCAGCAGGACGGCGGGCACGAGGCACAGGCCAGCGAGGCCGAAAAACAACTCCCGGCCGGGATGGGTGGCAATGTCCACGGTGATAATGCCAGCCAGCAGGAGGATCGCCACGGTGATCCCGCTGAAAAGCCATTTCCCGATCACCGATGGGTTCGTCACGGTCATGGAGAAGGGGAGGGCGGCCACCATCATGGCGGCGCCGGCCACGCCCAAGGCGTGGATCCCGCCGGCGAATCCCCCGGCGAAGGCGAGGAGGCCACCGAGGAAGAGCACGCCCATCACGGCACCTTCCACTTTCTCGGAAGGGTCGAGGGAAAGGCGTGCCACCGGGTCTTTCAGGAGGAAGAAATTCGCGAGCGCGCCGGAGATGAAGGAGCCGAAGATGAAAACGTAGTAGATCACCACCACCGGGATCACCAGCAGGGGATGGACGGTCGCGGCCAAGTTCCGGAGGATCCGGAAGCCAAAGACCATGCCGAGGATGACCATGATCCGGTTCTTCTCATTGAAGCGCTGGAGCATGAAGGCCCAACGGAGGTAGAGGCGGAAGAATGCCGAGCGGGCGCGGTAGGATTGCTTCAACCCGTCCTTGGCGTAGGCCATGTTGGGATCGATCCGCAGCGCTTCCTTGAAGTGATTTTCGGCGCCTTTGACGTCGCCCCGTTGCAGGGAGGCCCAGCCGGCGTTGGCAAAGGAAAAGGCGTTCTCCGGGTTGCGTTCCAAGCGCCGGCGGGATTCCTCTTCCGAGGCATCGAGCCGGTTCTGCATCCGCAGCGTGTGAGCCAGCAGGTTCGACGCGGATTCGTTGTCGCTATCCAGCGAGAGGGCGGTGCGGGAGGCTTCCTCCGCTTCCTTCCAGCGGCTCAAGCCGATGAGGGCGACCGCTTTGGCATTCCAGCAGTCCAAGGCTTCGGGATCCATCGTCACCGCGGCTTCCGCGAGTGCGAGAGCCTCCTTGTGGCGTTCCAATTCGGACAGGATGCGCGATTGGAGGGCGAGCGGGTGGCAGAGATCCGGCAGGAGGCCGGAGGCGGTGCGCGCGTCTTCCAAGGCGAGGTTCAACTGGCCATCGATTTCCATGCGGTTCAGGGCAAGCTCCATGTAGGCAAGCGGGTCCTGCGGATGGCGCGCGAGGTGGGAAAGGAGTGCGGAAACCGCTTCCTCGTGGCGTCCCCGCTCGCGGAGGAGCCGGGCATGGGAGAATTCCTGGTTCATTTTTTCAGGCCCATGTAGGTGAGGATGTCATCGTAGAATCCGCTTTGGTTCGCGTAGAGGGCGTAATTTTTCGCGCTCTCGAACCACTTGCGGGTGGAGGGGCGCACTTCCTTCGCGGACTTCGCGAGCATCTTGCCGCTGATCGGGATCATCGCGCCTTTCTTCATCGCTTCCGCGAGGGCTGCCTCGGTGGCTTGGTCGAAGACGGCCTTGATGTCCGCTCCGGAGAAGCCTTCGGTGCGCTTGGCGATGTCCGCAGGATCGAAATCCACGAGCGGTTTTCCCTTCGCGTGGATACGGACGATTTCCTCCCGGGCCGCGAGGTCGGGTGGGGGCACGAAGATGATGCGGTCGAAGCGGCCGGGGCGCAGGAAGGCAGTGTCGAGTTGCCAAGGGGCGTTGGTCGCTCCGAGCACCAGGAGGTTTTCGTTGTCCGCCTGCGCACCATCGAGTTCGGAGAGGAATTGGTTGATCAAGGTGCGACCCGCGGATTGCCGCAGGTCGCGGCGGTCGGCGGCAAGAGCGTCCGTCTCGTCGAAGAACAGCACGGCGGGACGGCACTTGCGGGCGAGTTCGAAAATCTTGTGCAGCTTCTGCTCCGACTCGCCAAGATACATGTCGAGGATCTGGTGGAGGCCGACCGCAAGGAAGGTGGCATCGATCTCCCCCGCGGTTGCCTGCGCCATCAGCGTTTTTCCACAGCCGGGAGGGCCATAGAGGAGCACACCGCCGCCGGCTTTCTTGCCGTAGGCGGCGAAGAGTTCGGGGTTCTTCAAGGGGTGGATGATCTTCATCCGGATGTCGTCCTTGACCTGGACCATCCCGCCGACGTCGCCGAATTTCAGGTCGGACTTCACCTTGAAATCGATGCCGAGATCGCGGGCGATGGTTCCGTCCAGCCCTTCGAAGGTGGAGTCCTCGTCGTCATCCGCGGCTTCCATGATTTGCCCGCTCGAGGTCATCACGCCCCGTTTCGTGCCTCCCGCTTTCAGGATTTGCTCCAGCAACTCGTCATCGGCGAGCGAGCGATCCAGATCCACGGCGCGGCTGTAGTAGTGGTGGGCATTGCCGGCTTCTCCTTCGTCCAAGGCGATCCGCGCCCGCAATAGCCAGGCGGGGGCGTAGGCGGGTTCGCGGACACAGAGATCCTCCAGGCGGACCACGGCCTGTGAACTTTCCCCGCTGAAATCGAGCAATCTCGCGATTCCGAGCAGGGCGTCCTTGTTGCGCGCGTCCAAGGCCAGAACGCGGTCGAAAAGCGAGCGTGCCTCCACGACGGCAAGCCGCTCTTCCTCCAGCCTTGCCACCATGAGCAGCAGCGGGATATTTTGCGGGGAGGCGGCGAGCGCGATCCTGAGGGCATCCAAGTCCATCAGCGGATGGAAAGGGGATTTCAGTTAGCGAGCAAGCCCGGAGACGTTGGAAGCCGGAACCGTCACGGTGCAATTTTCACCAGTCCGCGGTATCCGCGGGCTGATGTCCGGGAGTCTTGCAGGTAATCACCAGCTTTCCCTTTCCAGGGATGGTGGCTGCGAAAGTGTAGGCTGCGGGGCCGCCGGTGGGGCAGGAGGGGCGGCGGGATCCGGCCGCGTTTTCCCCATGAATCAGGTCCCAAGGGATGGAATCACCGGTTTTCAGGTGGCGGGCTGTCTGGATGAAACGGACAGTTTGCTGGGTGAGCCGTTGGATGGCCACGCATTTGGCCACTTCGGTGGGGATTTCC
>CAXTTX010000031.1:0-367 GCA_964247045.1 uncultured Verrucomicrobiales bacterium
CGCGCCATTGCCGGTCCAGAGGCTGGTGGGATCCGCAAGCGCGTTGATCTTGCCCAGGGCGGTCCCCAGCAGGGCGTCCTTGTTCGCCGCGTCGCTGGCAGGTCCACCCCAGACACCGGGTGTCTTGCCTACGCCTGCCAGGATCAGGCTGGCGACATTGTCCGTGCCCTCGTAATCGAGCAGGATGATGGCACCGGTGCTGACGTTGATGCGGCCGGTGTCGGACAGGCCGAGCTCCTCGATCGAGAGGGTTCCGCCTTCGACCGATGTATTGCCGGTCCATGCCGGAGGCACGGCGATGTTCACCCGCCCGGTGCCGGTCTTGGTAACATTCGCGGTGCCGGTGACCGGCGACATCATGTTGATG
>CAXTTX010000031.1:377-7402 GCA_964247045.1 uncultured Verrucomicrobiales bacterium
TGGCGGTGCCATTCTCCAGGATGATATTCCCCGCCACGGCGATCGTGCCGTTCCAGTTCGCATTACCTCCGCCATTGGTGAAGAGGAATCCGCCGCTTTCGATGGTGACCGGAACCTCGACGTCGTAGGTGCCAAAGGTTCCCGCGCCGCCGCCATTTTTCACCAGCAGGGTGCCGGACGCGCCGCCGAAGGTGCCGGCGTTTTCAATGAAGAGGCGACCGGCCTCGACCACATAGTGGATCGCCGAGCCCGTGTCATCCCCGCGGAGATTGACGCTGCCGGTGCCCTTCTTCGTGAAGGTGAAACCGTTGCCGTTGATCGCGCCGATATTCTGCGGTCCGCCGCCGATGTCGAAGCGACCCACGGAACTGACGGTGGTATTGCCGGTGAGGGTGAGGTTGGAAATGCCCGCGTTCTGGTTGGAACCGGTGTTCGTGGAGTCGATGATCGCGCCATTGCCATCCGGGCCCGCGCCCGCGGCGGTGTAGTTGTAACCGGGATCCGCGCCGGGCTGCTGGCCGTTGAGGTCAATCTGGCCACCGCTGGAGATGGTGACGGTGGAACCGGCGCCCAAGCTCCGCGCCGCGGTGAGTTTCAGGCTGCCGGCGGTGACGTTCACCGTGCCGGTGAAGGTGCTGTTAGTCCCGCCGATGCTGACGGTGGGCGCGCTGCTGGTGATGCCCCCGCTGCCGGTGATGGCCGAGTTCGCGCCGGCGAAGACCCAGCCGCCGGTGCCCTGGATGGTGACCGAGGCGGGATTCACCGAGGTCATGGTGACATTTTTCACCGTGCCGGTGGTGTTGTTGAAAACCACATGGTCACCCGTGCGGAAATTCGTCGGGGCATTGCCCGCGTCGAGGAAGTTCAGGGCGCTGCCCGGTCCCCATGTCGCGCCGTCCGCACCGGCCCAGGTGATGGTGCGGCCGGAGTTCGGAAGGGTGCCGACGACAATCATGCCGGTGCCGGAGAAGTAGGTGTCATTTTTCACATCCGCCCCGGAGGCGGTGGAGCCGTAGGTGGTGCCGGAGACACCTGTCGTCGCGCCGAAGGTGAGGGCTGCCACGGCATCCAGGCCGCCGTGGGCCAGGTTGATCTTGCCGGTGCCGGAAACAGTCACGGAACCGGTGTCGCTCAAACGGGTGGTGTTGAGCTTGAGTTCACCGGCGTTGACGGTGGTGTTTCCGGAGTAAGTGTTCAGTCCATTCAAGGTGAGCACCCCGGTGCCCGTCTTGGTGAGTCCGCCGGAGCCTCTCAGGGGATTCGTCACGGTCACCTCGGTCACGCCATTCGTGTTGAAGGTGAGCCCCCCCGCCTGCAGGTCCACGTATACGCCGGCGAAGAAATCGACATTGGAGGCATGGCTGGTGGCCTTCACGGTGCCGCCATTCGCGTGCAGCACGTTGCGGTCGGCGTCCGCGGGTGCCGTGCTGGCGCCGATCTGGATGGAGCCGGTTTCAATGGTGCCGCCATTCAGGTTGATGACGCCCCACTGGGGATTGGTCGCGTTGTTTCCCCCGGTCCGGAGGAGCAGGGATTTGAAAAGCGAGGTGCCTCCGAGGGTGAGCGTGCCGGCGGCATTGCCGGGAACATCTCCCGAGCCGAATTGCCCCAGGGCGACGGCGGCCGCCGTGGCGCTGAAGGTCGCGCTGTCCGCGAGGGTGATCGTGTTGTCGCGGCTGTTGTTGTTGCCGACTTGGATGGCGGTGGAGCTGTCCGCCTTGAAGGCGGAAGATCCCGCGAGCGAAATCTGGACGCTGGAATTCACCGCCTGGCCCAGGTTCATTGCCGCGGCGTTGGTGAAATTGACCGTGGCGGCACCGGAGAGCGAGATGGTGTGGGTCGCGTTGTTATTGCCGACATTGAATGCGCCGGTGTGATTGACGGTGCCTCCGGTGGCGATGAACTTGATCGCCTGGCCGTCGCCGAAAGTCCAGGTGGCCGTGTTGAGGATGGCGCTGCCGCTCAAATGATACTCGGGGCTGGCGGACGATCCGGTGCCGGTTCCCCCGAGGCTCAGGGCGGTGGCCGTGAGCGTTCCGCCGGTTTGTTCGAACACCGGATAGTTGTCGCTCTGGCTGACGAGGGGAGCGAGTTGCAGCGCGGCCACGGTCGTCGTTCCGGAGGCGAAGGTCACGGTGGTGCCGCCGAGGTTGGTATCGACGTTGTTGATGACGGCCGTATCGACGGCGACAGGGACGGTATTGGTGTCCCAGTTCGCGGCGACATTGAAATCGCCGGTGGCGGGCGAGTTCAACCAGGTGACGGTGGCGGCGTGGGACCGCGCGGCGATGCACAGGGCACCTGCGGTGGCGAGAGCGGCGATCCGGTTGTTGATGGCGAGGGTTCTGAATTTCATGGGGTTTGGGGATGAGTAAAAATCCGGTCCAAGCCGCCCGATGCTCCGGGACACCACGGGAAAAATCCACACGGGGCACGGCGAGTCCACGGGCAGGACTACTCTGTTAGGTTGAAACACGCCCGCCTGTGATGATGTGGTTTTCAAACACATTTCCGCCGGCGCGCGGATTCCCTTGGATGGGTTTGATGGGTTCAGGGGTTTTCGTGTTTCAGATCCGAAGGCGCGGATGAAACACGAAAAACAACTTCGTCATCCACCTTTTGAAATCAATTTAAAACACCACGGCGGCTGCTGGCGGAAGCCTCATGATGACAACGCTTTTTGCTCCGGATTTCGCGCTTGGCGCGGCAATTCAAGACCAACCCCGGATCCTCTTAAACCCTTGTATTCAAAGGGATTTTAGGCGATTCGTGCGATAGCATGCTGTATCTTTAAATCCAATTTCGAGGGGGTGTGTTACAAGCATTCACCGGTGCCTCCATCACTCTAAAGAGGTAGCCCGTTCCGAGCGTTCCGGATGCCTTCCGCGCGACCTAACATAAACCTCCGCCACTCCCGGGCCTCACTCCAAAGAGTGAGAACATCTAACAATATATGTGCCGGCGATCGATTCACCTTCACGGGGACCCCGCAGCGGATCCCCGCCTCCAAGGCCCCGATTCCCCTGAGCGCCTCCATCGGTACCGCGGGATCATCCATCCCTCCATTCGGGGATTGTCCATTTCCGGCGCGCCTCCCTCCGCTTCCGCCTTGCAACCGCCCCCCGGTTTCTTCGGCCCAGGGAAATGGATTGCCAGATTTCCGCACCCGTCCATCGCGGCCCTTTGCCCCATCATTTCGTTCATTTGCACCCCGGGCGCCGTCTGCCCGACCCGCGTGCCGCTGCCGTCCTTGTTCAGGAGGACGGTGGTTTCACTCTGGCGGCAACCGGGGAGGACCAGGGCACAGGCGGCGGGGATAGAGGCGAGGACGTGGTGGTTCATGGATTTTTCCCGGCTTATTCACAGGGTGAAAAAACCGCTCCGGGAGACAAGTCCCCGGAAAATTAGAATCATTTGTCCGTTGCCAGCGCTAAACCCTTGTTCAAGAATCATCCTGCCGATGGCTGAAACCACCCCTGCTGTTGAAATCAAGAACCTGGTGAAGGATTTCAAGACCTCCTTCCGCAAGCAACTGCTGCGGGCGGTGGATGACGTCTCGATCCGGATCATGCCCGGCGAGGTCTACGGGCTGATAGGCCCGAACGGCTCCGGCAAGTCCACCACCATGAAGGCCTTGTTAGGCCTGGTGGCCCCCACCTCCGGCACCTGCGCCATCTTTGGCAAGGATTCCCTGAAGGTGGACTCCCGCAACGACGTGGGTTTCCTGCCGGAAAACCCCTATTTTTACAAACACCTGAGCGGTGCGGAAACCCTCCGTTTCTACGGGAAGCTCTGCGGCCTGAAGGGCAAGGTCCTGGAGGACCGGCTCGGCGACCTGCTGAACCTGGTGGACCTGGAGGACGCACGCGACCGCCGCATCGGCGGCTATTCCAAGGGCATGCTCCAGCGCATCGGCCTGGCGCAGGCGCTGGTGCAGGAACCGCGCCTCGTCATTCTCGACGAGCCCACCGCCGGGGTGGACCCGATCGGCTCCCGCCAGATCCGCGACCTGATCATGAAGTTGCGCGAACGCGGCATCACGGTTTTCCTGTGTTCCCACCTCCTTGAGCAGGTCCAGGAGGTCTGCGACCACGTCGGCATCATTTTCCGGGGTAAAATGGTCAAGGAAGGGCGGCTGGAAGATCTGATCGCCATCGAGGACCAGACGGAGATCGTGCTGAAGGACGCCGATCCCGCGTTGCTCGCGCAGATCCAGGCGCTGATCGCCGCCTCCACTTCCGGAGCCACGCTGGTGCGGACCGGCAAGCCGCGGACCACGCTGGAACGCCTCTTCCTCCGCGAAACCACCCAAGCCGACGACCGATGAGTTCCGCCCCCACGACCCTGCCGTCCGCCCCCACCATTTACCGGTCTTCCCACGTGGGCCGCATCCTGGTCATCGCCCGCCATGCCTTCACCCAGCTCGTGCGGATGAAGGTGTTCTATTTCCTGATCGCCTTCGGCATCATCCTGATCGGTTCGAATTTCATGAACCTGCCCCAGCATGAAGGTCCGGAATCCACCGGCATCCATGTGCTGACCATGATCAAGAGCACCTGCTTCGGGGCGATGCACCTGTTCTCGGTGGTGCTGTCCATCGTCGCCACGGCGCTGCTGCTGCCGAAGGACGTGGAAGACCGCACACTCTACACCATTCTCGCCAAGCCGGTTCCGCGGCTGGACTACCTTGCGGGCAAACTGCTGGGCGTGCTGCTGCTGGTGTTCGTCTCGCTCGCCTTCATGGACATTCTCATGACCGCGGCCTTGCAGATCCGGACCAACATGGTGCTCCATGACCAGTTGGAGATGGGAAAAGCGATGGGCTACACCGCGGGCGACATGGCGTCCCTGAAAAATGACGCCCTCTCCCAAGGCCCCACCTGGTCCTTGCAGGGGGCCGTTTTCGCGGTATTTCTACGCGCTTCCATCATGGCCTCGCTGGCGTTGCTGATTTCCACCTTCTCGACCAGCACGCTCTTCACCTCGATCATCAGCTTCCTGATCTATTTCATCGGCCATTTCCAAGCGGACGCGCGGGTGATCTACCTGCAGGGCAGCGAGGGTGGCCAAGGGGTTTTTGCCCGCCTGGTGGCGCTGGTGGTCTCCCTGGTGCTTCCGGACTTCCAGAATTTCAACGTCATCGACGCGGTGATCGAGGGGCAGATGATGCCAGCGTATGTGCTCGGGAAGCTGGCTTTGATCGGCCTCTACTACGCGCTCTTCTTCACCCTGGCGTCGTGGTATATTTTCGCGGAGAAGGAATTCTAAAGCGGTGAAAAAAGCCTGGAAACGAAATTGCATCCTCGCGGTGGCCATCCTGGCCTTCGGAGCGGCGCGCATGCCGTTCGAGGCCGGGCTATTGAAGAATCTCCAGGAGAAGGGCTTGAGCCCCGGCAAGCTGGAGATCCCCGCCAAGGAACGGCTCGGCCAGACCTTCGCGGCGGTCGCCATGGGCGGGCTGCGGACGCTGGTGGCCAGTTTTTACAATCTGCGGGCCTTCGGCTTTTTCGAAGAGAAGAAATGGGATCGGGTGGCAGACACCTACGACACCATCGTGGCGTTGGCCCCGCGGACCTCGTATTACTGGCAAACCGGAGCGTGGCACTCGGCCTACAACGGCGCCTCGTTCTATCTCAATGACTCCGAGCTGCCGCCGCTGCGGCGCAAACAGGCTTGGCGGAACTCGATTTTGCGCGGGCGGGACTTCCTCGAGCGGGGGATCCGGAACAATCCCGAAAGCTGGAACTTGCAAGCCTACCTGGGGTTCATCCTCTCCGACGCGAACAAATTCCCCGCCTTTCCGGACCCGGACGAAACCTTCCTGGCCGCCGCGGAAGCCTACGGCAAGGCCGCGGACACCGGCGGAGCGCCCGATTACGTCCGCCGCCAGCAGTTTTACGCCCTTGCCCGGGTCAAGGGGAAGGAGAAGGAGGCCTTGGAAATGGCGCGGGAACTCTACAAGGAGCAGAAAAACCGCACGCCCTCGCTGCTCGCCCTGCTCTTTGTCTTGGAAGCGCACGAGGATACCAGCAAGGACATGACTCCGCGGGCCCTTGAACTCTTCGGCACCCCGGAAAAGGCCTACGAGGCGCTTTCCGGCCACTGGCAGCGGACCCGCGAGCGGTTCCCGGTGTATGGGGTCGCCCAAGTTCTCCAGACGCTGGAAGAACAGCTCAAGATTCCGGCCGCGGACCGCATCCTCAACAAGCCGCTGCCGCCCCAGAGGGGCATTGACGAATGGTTCAGCAAATAGGCACCGGGTTTCCTCTCGACAGAACCGCGCCAACCCGCAAGATTCCCCCTCCCTTTCCCTGACTATTCCATGCGGATCGCTCTCTTCGGTGACATACATGCCAACCTGGAAGCCCTTGAGGCGGTGCTGGAAGATGCTTCCAATCAAGGAGCGACCGACTACGTCTGCCTCGGAGACATCGTCGGTTACAACGCCGATCCCGCCGCCTGCCTGGAAAAGGTCCGCGAGATGGATTGCCCCACGGTAAAGGGCAACCACGACGAGGACGCCTCCGGAAACCACTCGCTGGACACCATGAACCCGGTGGCTGCCGCCGCCTTGGAATGGACCCGCCAGCAACTCAGCGACGAGCAGCGCCAATGGCTCACCCGCCTCCGGATGGTCCGCCAGGTGTCCGACTTCACGGTGGTCCACAGCACCCTGGACCAGCCCGCGAATTGGAACTACGTCACGAACCGCTTCGACGCGATGTCGAACTTTTCTTACCAGTTCACGCAGCTTTGTTTCCACGGCCACACCCACGTGCCGCGGGTGTACATGAAAACGGACAAGGTTCAGGAAGTCCCCGCGGAGTCGGTCTCCATCGAGTCCGGTGCCAAGTATTTCATCAACATCGGCTCGGTGGGACAGCCCCGGGATGGTGACTGGCGCGCTTGCTACGCCGTCTACGATCTGGAGCACAACATGGTCGTCTTCCGCTGGGTGGAGTATGACATCGCGAAGACGCAGGAGAAGATCAAAATCAAGGCCTCGAAGAACGTGAAGTTTGCGG
>CAXTTX010000031.1:7412-7724 GCA_964247045.1 uncultured Verrucomicrobiales bacterium
CGAAGACGCAGGAGAAGAGCATCGCCGCGGGTCTTCCGCAGATGCTCGCCGACCGGATTCGCGAGGGAAGGTAGGAAATAGGGAGCGAGCCACGGGCTCCGCAGATACCCGCACGGGAGCTTTTCCTCCCCCGCGCATTCGGACGGAGCGGGTTTCTTCCGGGAACGTTTCAATATTTCACAAGGCCTTCATACGGCCTTCATGGAACGTCGTGAGCTTCCTCTGCCATGCCCCCGACGATGCCTTCCTCCGAAGACGACGAAACGCCAAAATCCCGCAAACTGTTCACCCGGCGGAATGCCCTTAAACTCT
>CAXTTX010000031.1:7734-21344 GCA_964247045.1 uncultured Verrucomicrobiales bacterium
GGTTGCCCTTGCTCGCCGGCGTCGGCACGGCCGGCTTCTTCCTGCTGTTGACGGTGAAGATGGTCGTGCTGGCCTGCCTCTTCGGCCTGGGTGGCCTGGGGGCGGCCGCCTCCGTGGTGGATGCGCACTGGATCGAGCCCAACCTGTTGTTCGTCACGCGGAAAAACGTGGCATGTGCGAAACTGCCGCCTGCTTTGGACGGGCTTCGCATCGGCCTGTTGTCGGATTTCCACTACCGGCCCGGCCGGGACGGTCACCTGCTGGACAAGGCGGTGGCCAAAATGCGCGCGGAAAAGCCGGACATCATCGCCCTCACCGGTGACTACATGAGCCGGGATCCCCGGGTGGTGGCGCCGATGCTGGAACGCCTGCAGGGACTGCACGCGGCGCACGGTATTTTCGCAATCATGGGCAATCACGACGGCTGGTCTGGAAGCCGCGAAACCTTGAAGCGGCAATTCGAGAAAGCGGGTATCTCCTTTTTGATCAACCGCAACAGCCAGATTTCCATCCGCGGTGAAAAGCTCGCGGTGGCAGGAACCGATTTCGTCTGGCTGGGCAAACCGGACCCGGTGGCGACGCTCAAAGGCATCGCCGCGGACACTCCGGTGCTGGCACTGGTCCACGAGCCGGACTACTTCGATACGATGGCGAGGCAGCGGGACATCACCCTGCAGGTTTCCGGCCACACCCATGGCGGCCAATGCCGGGTGCCTATCGTTGATTACGCCCCGAGGTCGGTGACCCACGGGAAAAAATATGTGGAAGGACACCACGTGCGCGGGGATTCCAATTTGTTTGTTACCACCGGCGTCGGGACGACCGGCCCGCGGGTGAGATTCTCCTGCCCGCCGGAACTGGCGATGCTGACCTTGAAGACGGGGAAAGCCTGACCGTTCATTTCAGGCCTCTGTTCCCATCACTCCGGACTTTGGCACGCTGGATCGTGTTTCTTGTTGCAACCCGGTCTCATTTGGCGATTCTTGAGGGCAGATGCCGCCCGCCCCCGCCAACTCCGGAAACGGAAAAAAACTGACCTTGAATGAAATCAAGGCTGGCAGCGATGTGCGGATCCGGGTGCTGAGCGGGCCGAATTGCGACCGCCTCCGCGATCTCGGCTTCTGCGAGCAGATGGAGGTTCGGAAGATCTCCGGAGGCCGGAACCTGGTTTGTTCCATCTGCGGCACGCGCATGGCCATCAGCCGCGAACTCGCGGAGCAAGTGTTGGTCAGCCCCTTGGGATGACCCCGTCGCGATTCCTTCCATGTCCACCGCTCCCGAGTCCCCTGCGACCATCGCGCTGATCGGCAATCCCAACGCCGGAAAAACCACCCTTTTCAACGCTCTGACAGGCGCGAACCAGCGGGTCGGCAACTATGCCGGCGTCACCGTGGCCGTGAAATCGGGAGAAATGTTCACTCCGCACGGCCAGAAGCTGCGGGTGCTGGACCTTCCCGGCTGTTACTCGCTGCGCGCCAATTCACCGGATGAAAAGGTGGCGCTGGACGCGCTGGGTGGACACCTCCCCGGCGAGTCCAAGCCGGACGTCGTCGTCTGCGTGGTTGATTCCTCGGCTCTGGAGCGGCACCTCCAGCTCACGCTGCAAGTCATCGAGCTTGGCATCCCATGCATCATCGCGCTGAACATGGTGGACGTGGCGGAGGGCTCGGGGCTGCGGCTCGATCCCGTCAAGCTCTCTGAGGAACTCGGGGTTCCCGTGGTGCCGATGCAGGCCAACGCGAAGAAAGGCATCATCGAGCTCAAGCAGGCGTTGCGCTTTCCTTTTCCACCCGCTCCTCCCGTCCACGGTTGGAACAACAACGCGGCTGAAGGCGATGACAGCGCGCGCAGTTTCATCAACCGGGTTTGTGAAGTCGCGGCGCGCCGTCCGGATGCCCACCAGCAGACCGTTTCGGACAAGATCGACCGCGTGCTGCTCCATCCGGTTTTCGGTTGGGTGGCCTTCATCGGCATCATGTTCGCGGTCTTCTGGTCGATCTTCTCGTTTGCCTCGATTCCGATGGATGCCATCGACGGTGCCTTGGGCGGCTTGGGCGACTGGGTTGGCTCGAAGATGGCGGATGGCGATCTCAAGTCGCTCATTGTCGATGGGATCATCGCTGGCATCGGCGGCACGCTCGTTTTCCTTCCGCAGATCGTGTTGCTCTTCCTTTTCATCGGCCTGTTGGAAAGCTCCGGCTACATGGCCCGGGCTGCCTATCTGATGGATGGCGTGATGTCCCTCGCGGGACTCAGCGGCAAGGCCTTCCTGCCGCTTTTCAGCGCGCATGCCTGCGCCATTCCCGGCGTGATGGCCACCCGGACGATCGACTCGGCGAAGGAACGGCTCGTGACGATCTTCGTCGCGCCGTGGATGAGTTGTTCGGCGCGCTTGCCGGTTTATTTCCTGCTCATCCCGCTGGTTCTTTCCGGCGGCGGCGCGGGACGACAGGCCCTTGTTCTCTTCGGCATCTATGCGATGGGGATCATTGCCTCCTTCATCGTCGCGAGGATTCTCCGCGGCCGACTGGGTCCGGACAAGTCGACCTATCATTTCCTTTTGGAACTGCCGCCCTATCGCAAGCCGCAATGGTCCTACATTTTCCGCCATGTCCTCGAACGGGCGTGGGCGTTCATCGCCAAGGCCGGTACCATCATCCTCGGACTCTCCATCCTGCTCTGGGCGTTGCAAACCTATCCGAAAACCGACAGCGAGGATCCGGGCGATCAACTCGCGCACAGCGCCATGGGGCGCATCGGCAACATCATCGAGCCCGTGGTGAAGCCCCTTGGTTTCGATGGCCGGATTGGCACCGCCATTCTCGGTTCTTTCGCCGCGCGCGAGGTTTTCAACACCACGCTGGGTGTCATCTTCCACGTCGAGGAAGGTGACGATGACGACGCGAACACCATCGCCCTGCGGGACAAGATCGCCTCCGCCACCTGGCCGGATGGCAAACCACTCTTCACCCCGCTGGTGGTGGTTTCCCTGCTGGTGTTCTACATCTACGCCCTGCAGTGCCTGCCCACCACCGCGGTCGTCGCCCGCGAGGCCGGATCATGGAAATGGGCGGCCGGGCAGTTCTTTTTCATGAGCGGCTTCGCCTATGTGGCCGCGCTCCTTGTTTTCCAAGGCGGCAAGCTTCTCGGATTCTAACACCATGAACGCGGATTGGCAAACCTGGGCGGCGGCCGGCATCGTGCTGGCGACGCTGGCAATCTTCACCATCCGGCTCCTCACGAAGCCGAAGGGCGGGAAATCCGGCTGCGGCCACGATTGCGGATGCGGCAAGAAAACCGGTCGCGTGAAATGAAGATCGAGCATGTCGCCTTCAATGTTTCCGATCCGGTGGCGGTCGCGGCCTGGTATTGCGAACATCTCGGCCTCGTTGTCGCCCGCCGTGTCGGTTCCCCGTCCCGCACCCACTTTCTCGCGGATGAAGCGGGTGAATCCATCCTGGAGATTTATTGCAACCCGCCGGACGAGGTTCCGGATTACGCGGCGATGAATCCGTTGCTCTTCCATCTCGCGTTCGTTTCCGGAGATCCCGGGGCAGACACGGCCCGTCTCATCGGGGCCGGGGCCAGCTTTGTGGAGGAACTCCATCAGGACGACGGTGGCCACCTGGTGATGCTCCGCGATCCATGGGGACTTGCCCTCCAGCTCTGCAAAAGGGCGGTCCCGTTGGTTTCCCGGGCTTGAACCACTCACCCGGCACGGCTATCCCCTCCCCGTGATTGTCCGTCATCTGCTCGAAGAACTTCCCGCGCTGAGGGTGCCCCTGCACCTTGCCATCGGCGTGTTCGACGGTGTCCACGCCGGACACCAGGCCGTGATCGAGCGCGCGGTGAAGGCGGCTGCCCGGCATGGCGGACTCGCGGGTGTTCTCACTTTCGATCCCCATCCCATCAAGGTGATCGCACCGGGCAAGGCGCCCGCCGCCCTCCTTGAAACCCTCGAGCACAAGGCCAGGGTTGTCAGCGAACTTGGCGTGCAACTTTTCATCCCCCTGCATTTCGACATGGAATTCTCGAAGATGGAGGCGGCGGAATTCCTCCAGGGCCTGACCGCGGCTCCCGTTAGGACGATCGCGGTCGGCGAGGATTGGCGCTTCGGCCACAACCGCGTGGGCGACGCCGGGCTGCTCCAGGCGGAAGCGCCCACCCATGGCTACACGCTGGAGGCAGTGCCTCCGGTCATGCACGACGGCGAGCGCATCAGCAGCAGCCGCATCCGCCAGGCGATCCGCGATGGCAACCTGGGCTCCGCGGAGCAGATGCTGGGCAGGCCGTATACCGTTGCCGGGAAAGTCGTCGAGGGACGGCAACTCGGCCGCACCTTGGGTTTCCCCACCGCCAATCTCGCCACCGGCTCCCTGCAACTTCCTCCGGACGGCGTGTGGGCCATCCGCGCGCGGATGGAAGACGGCCGGATCCTGCCTGGCGTCGCCAATCTCGGCATCCGTCCGACGGTCGGGGGGGAGGGCCGCCTGCTGGAAGTCCATCTGTTCGATTTCTCCGCCGATCTCTATGGGACGGAATTGGAAATCCATTTCCAAAAACACCTGCGGGGCGAGATCAAGTTCGCCAGCTTGGACGCGTTAACCGCTCAGATCCAACAGGATGCGCGGGATGCCCGCAAGGTGTTACACATTGACCCTGAATAGATTTGGGATGTTATTGACATCCCATGAGTTCATGTGAACACTTTTCACATGAACTCCATCCCTCCCGTGTTGCACAAGGTCCGCAAAATCCTCGCCACCAAGTTCTCCCCCTACCTGAAACAGCGCCAAGTGATCCGCCGTCCGATCGCGGTGCAACTGGAGTTTCCATGGCTTTCAAAAAGATGAATTTTCCGGATTTTGCGCTTACGCTCGCCGGTCAGGCCCTCTATACGTCCTGAAACGATCCGCATGGAGCAGCTTAAACCCAAACCTTCATTCCGTGGCCGCGCCGCTTTGCTTGCCACGGCCTGCTTGATTTCCTCTCTGACGGCGGGTGAGACCCGCGGCGGAGGATCAATGGCGGAGCAGGAAAATGCCCGCCGCAGCGCCGCCCTGATGGAGGCGCAGGAATTGCTCTTGAAGGGCGACGAGGCCTATAAAACCGGCCGCTATGGCGACGCCACGGAAGCCTATGCCGGTGCCCGTGACCTGATCCCCAATGCCCCGGTTTCCGCGGAATTGCGCGCCGCGGCCACCCAGCGCTATTCGCAGGCTTCCGTTGAATACGCCCGCTCGCTGTCCCGCAAAGGGGATGTCCCCGGTGCCAAGGCCGCGGTGGACAAGGTGCTTGCCATCGCTCCGGAAGATCCGGGTGCGCTCGCCTTCCGCGGCCAGCTTGACGATCCCATCCGCACCAACCCGGCCCTGACCAAGGAGCACGCCAAGAACGTGGACAACGTGCGCCGCGACCTCTACACGGCGGAGGGTGCCTACAACATCGGTGACTTCGACAAGGCGAAATCCAAGTATGAGGATGTGCTCCGCGTGGATTCCACCAACTCCGCCGCACGCCGCGGCTTGGAAACGGTGTCACAGGCCAAGCGCGACTATCACAAGTCTTCCTACGACCAGGCCCGGGCGGGAATGCTCGCGGAGGTGGATAGCCAATGGGAACTCAAGACTCCTGAACCCGAGATCGACATCTCCGCCTTGGGAACACCGGGGCTCCCCGGGGCCACGGACTTCATCTCGGTGAAGAACAAGCTGGATCGCATCATCATTCCCAAGTTCGCGCTCGACCAGGCCTCACTCGACGAGGCGCTCGATTTCCTCCGGTTGAAAACCGTGGAAAACGATACCCTCGACAAGCAGGGCATCAACTTCGCCGTGAACCTGGGGCCGGCCAACTCCCCGGAAGCGAACCGCGTCAAGGCGCTCCGCTTCGACCTGCAACTGACAAACGTTCCCGTCTCGCAGATCTTGAAGTATCTCACCGACATCACGCGCACGTCGTGGTCCACGGATGATTATTCGGTCCTTATTTCGCCCGCCGGTTCGGCCTCCAAGGATCTTGTGACCCGCTCCTACAAGGTTCCTCCGGACTTTATCAGCACCGTCAGTGCGGGCGCGTCCGCCGGTGCCGCCACTTCGGATCCCTTTGCGGAAAAAACCGCGGAGGGCCTCCTCCCCAAGCGGCTCAGTGCCCAAGAAGCGCTGGCCAACCAAGGGGTCTCCTTCCCGGACGGGTCTTCGGCCGCCGTCATCAACAACACGCTCCGCGTCGTCAACACCGAGGCGAATCAGGAATTCATCTCGCAAATCGTCAGTTCCTTCACCCAGACCGAGCCGGTCGTGGTTTCCGTGAAGGTCACGATGATCCGGACCCAGCAGACGAATCTCGAGGAACTCGGATTCGACTGGATCGTCAATCCCTTCGCCCTCTCCAACACGGTGTTTGGCACCGGTGGCACCCAGGGCAATCAGGGTGGACGCACTGGCAATGACTTCATCAGTCCGGTCAACGGCACCTCCGTGGATGGCATCCCCTCTGATCCCACCCAGTTTACGGACGGAGGCGTGACCAACGGTCTCCGCAGCGGTAGCCAGGCCATCAGCGGCAATTCGATCGACGACCTCATTTCCAACCCGAGCCGCGGGCGCCAGTCCACGAACGTTGCCCCGGGCATCATGGGAGTCACCGGCCTGTTCAGCGACGGCCAGGTGCAAGCGCTCATGCGCGGTCTGGACCAGAAAAAGGGCGTGGACATCATGGCCCAGCCTTCCGTGGTCACCCGCAGCGGCCAGTCCTCCTCCATTTCCATCGTCCGCGAATTCATCTATGCCACCGAGTATGAGCCCCCCGAGTTGCCCAATTCCGTTGGTGCCACCGACGACAGCGGCTTTGGTGGCGGTGGCGGCAATGTCACTCCGGTGACTCCTGCGACGCCCACCGCCTTTGATAAGAAGGATGTGGGCATCACCTTGGAAGTCCTTCCCGTGGTGGATCCCGCCAAGGGCTTCGTCAATGTGACGCTCAACCCGGTCTTCAGTGATTTCGATGGCTTCGTGAATTACGGCAGCCCGATCAACGCGACCGCTAACGGCGTGTTGGGACCGGAAACCGTTGTTGTAACGGACAACACGATCCTCATGCCGATCTTCGATGTCCAGAAGCTGTCGACCAGCGTGGACATTGCCGATGGAGCCACGATCGTCATCGGTGGCTTGAAACAGGATTCAACCCAGGACGTGGAGGACAAGGTTCCTGTCCTGGGAAGCATCCCGATCATCGGTCGCCTGTTCCAGTCGAAGTCCAGACAGAACGTGAAGACCGCTGTCATCTTCCTCATCAACGTGGAGTTGATGGATCCGACCGGCCGCCCTTTGCGGAACCGTTGAGCATCTGAATCCATCGCCCCATTTCTCCCGAAATAATGTCTTCCGTCCCCAGCGAGCCCGAGCGGTACTCGATTGATGAGATGATGGACCGGCTCAAGAACGCTACCCCGGGCAATCCCGAGGACGGCGAACTTGTCACCCGTTCGGACGGCACCCAGGCCATCCGTGTCCGCAAGCGCAAGCGCCGCAGCAAGCAACCGCAAAAGGAGGACAGCCGCCGCGGCCACCGCGCCCGCATCGTCCAGGTTTCCGCCGCCCTGCTTCTGGTCTTCCTCGCGGCCCTCGCGCTCGGCGGCGGCGTCGTCTATTCGAACAGCAGCGCCTACCGCGAGAAACTGGTGAAACACATCAGCGAGGCCAGCGGTGCCACCGCCACCTTGGAAACCTTCCGGATGAATCCGAAGACGGCCAATTCCGGAAATCTCCTGCTGCAATGGCCGGAGGGAAATGTCATGAAATCACTGGCTCTCCGTGGCCTCGTCGCCGAGGTCTTTCCCTCCAGCTTTTTCGGAAAGACCTTCTCCGGTGAGGAAATCTCCGTGATCGATGCCACCCTGACGCTCCAGGCTCCGGAAGAAGGCAAGGCAGCCCGTGTCACCGCCGCACCTCCAGCGGGTCTTCCCATCGACTTCAAGCGCTACCGCGCCGCCAATTTCCAGCTCGCTTGGGGTGAAAGCGCGACCTCGCCCTTCAAGCTCGTCAAGTCCGAGGCTGTCCTCGCGGCGAAGGCAACCAGCGGCCGCCCCCAGCTCAGCCTCTACAAGGGCGAGCTCCTCGTCACCGGCTGGCCGAAGCTGCGCGTGAACCGCTCCCTCATCGAATTCCGCGGCGAGGAAACCGACATCATCGGCCTCCGGCTCCTCCACGAGACCGACGAGCGCGGCTCGCTGGAATTCTCCGGCATCGTCGCGCCGCTGAAGCCGGATCACCGCTCCTCCCTTAGCGTCGAACTGAAGGCATTCGAGCTTTCCGGGATCACGGGCAACACGCTCGGACGTCTCCTGTCCGGCCGGGTCGATTCCTCATCTTCCACGAAGTCCAATTTCCTGGCCTTCTCGTCAGGCGCTGATTCCGCGCCGATTCTTGACGCTACTTTCGTCTCGACCCCCTCCTCGACAATGGAGGTCCGCGGCTTCCCTTTCCTTTTCGCCCTCTCCCAGCTCCTGAACGATGAATGGTTCGAGCACCCCATGTTCGATGGCGAGTCCACGGGCGTCATCCATCGTGAGAAGGGTGCCGTCAGCTTGCGTAACCTGGACCTCCAGGCGAAGAACCGCCTCGCCCTGCGGGGTGAGATGACCCTGGCTGCCAATGATTCCCTCTCCGGCTCGCTCCGGCTGGGACTCACCGACGCCATGATCACCACTTCGGTGGCCCCCTTCCTGCGCTCGCTTTTCGGCCCCGTCACCGAGGGCTACCGCTGGGTGGACCTGGAAATCAGCGGCACGGGCACGTCTCCCAAGGATGACTTCCAGACCCTGTTCTCCGAAGTCACCAAAAAGCCGGCTCCCCCACCCTCCCGCAGGGCACCGGGCGGCTCTTCCTTCGAGGAACTTACCAGCCCTCCGAAATAGAACGGGTTACGGCGTGTCCCGCGGGGAATGCGGATTTTTTGAAGTTGGGAATGGCTTTCCTCTTCTTTTGGGTCCATGGTGTCGGGTGGATATGGCAGTTAAACTTGCCGTCCACAACACCCTAAATCATAACCAATTAGAACCATGCAAACTGCCAACGTCAATCTGCCGATCACCGTGACGGTGAGGCACGAACAAGTGACCGATGCCCTCCGCGAACATGCGGAACGGAAAATCGCGGGTCTGCATCTCGACTACCCGCGAATTATCGAGGCCAAGGTCATTCTCGACGTCCAGAAAAACCGGCACATCGCCGAAATCATCCTGTTTTGCGCCAATCACATCACCATCGAGGCGCATACCGAGGGCAAGGACATGTATGCCGCCCTCGACGAGACGATCGAGAAGATCGCCCGCCGGATGCGCAAGCACAAGACCCGGCTGCTCAAGAAGCACCGACCCCACCGCAACGAGTCCATCCGCCATCTCGACGAGCGATTTTTCAATGATGCGGTCCTGGATCACCCCGAGGACGCCACGCATGACCCGGAACCTTTCATCGTCCATCCGGACAACTATCAGATCCGGACGATGTACAAGGAGGATGCGGTGATGCAGCTCGAACTTTCCGACCGCCCCTTTGTCCTCTACAAGAGCGCCCGCCGCGGTTGCCTGAGCATCGTCTATCGCCGCAAGGATGGCGAATACTCGGTGATGGACATCAAGGATAAGGAATAAGGATTGATCCACAAATCCGACGGTTTTTCCGTTGGATTCGCGAGATCGCGCCGGCCGGGACAAGCTCCCGGTCGGCCATTTCTCAGAGGATGCCCACGGCCAGGGTGTCGCCGCTTTTCCTGTCGGGCACTTTCTTCCGAATGGGCTCGCCCCGCTCTTCTATCAGACTTGCTGCGCGGGTACCGGCGTCAACGAATCAAGGAACTGCGGCGAGCAACCTTTGACATGCAGCCAGCCGTCCCGGTATTTGACCGGTTTAAGCGGGGAGGAAATTGCGAACATCACGAGAGAAGCTATCAAAAGAACAATACCGGTGACGATCGTGAATCCAACAACGCCATCGCCATTGAGATTCGCCGCCAGGAAAAACAAACCGACGGCCGTGGCAAGGACCGCCGTGGCGACCATCCGTTTCCGGGCAACTCGTTTCCGGGCCTCCGGACCCAGTGTGAAAGTGAACTTCACCTTTTTCTGGAATACCATGATGAGGATCAGCCCGATTAGAAATCCGGCCAGCAAGCCTACATAGGCCCAAGGCGGAGTCCATGCCATCGTGACCGTCTTCCGGCTGCGGTTTTCCGGGTCCGGCTCGTTGGTAATCACGCACCGGCCGGGAAGCTCCGCGTTCTGGCTGACAACCACCAGATTGCCATCCCGGAAGAAAGAACCGGTTAGTACCGCGGGATTGAACCGGATCTCCGCGGAAGGAGCGGCGTAGGGATTGGCTGGGGGCTGTTCCATGCTGAAATAACGTTCTGGTCGACGGATAAAAGCCTTACCCCACCTGAATATCAGAACATCCTTGCAATGACAAGCCGCAAGATCCCCACTTTTGGGGAGCGCGCAAGACGGCAGCTTGTTAGCCGGTAAAAATGCCTCCGCCGCAAATCCTGGCGGATTAAATTCTTCGTTCACGCTGGTGATGGAGAAGCCTTCCTCAAAACTCCCGGCCCATGGCCCTTCGCCACTCCATCTTTTGCCTCTCCATTCTATCAGCCTTCGTGCTTCCTGCTCCGGCCAAGCCAGCCAAAACCGCGGATGGTCCCGCCCTCAGCGTGAAGATCGATCCCAAGGTCAGCCACGGCATCTGGGAAGGCTGGGGCACCTCCCTCTGCTGGATGGGCAATGTCTTCGGGGAGCTGGATGATGTCGCGGATTTCCTCTTCACCACGAAGATCCCTTCCTTCAAGGGCAAGCCCGCTCCCGGCCTGGGCATGAACATCGTCCGCTACAACGCGGGCGCCTGCTCCTGGAACGAGTTGGACAACCGCAAGATGAAGGTCTCCAAGATCATCCGCAAATACCGCCAGATGGAGGGCTTCTGGTTGGATGGGAAAAACCCGGATCCAGCTTCGTCCAGTTGGGACTGGAACGTGGATGCCAAGCAGCGTGCCATGCTCAAGAAGGCGAAAGAGCGCGGCGCGGACCGCTTCGAACTCTTTTCCAATTCACCCATGTGGTGGATGTGCGCGAACGACAATCCCTCGGGCGCGGCGAAAGCCACCGATGACAACCTGCCCGTCGCGAACCACGAGGCATTCGCCATCTATCTGGCCGCGGTCGCCAGGATGGCCAAGGAACGTTGGGGCATCACCTTCACCACCGTCTCCCCCTTCAACGAGCCGGTCTCAAGCTGGTGGTTCGCGGATTGCAAACAGGAGGGCTGCCATTTCTCGCCGGAGGCACAGCGGAACTTCCTGCCAATCCTCCGCGCGCAACTCGACAGGCAGGGCCTGAAAGACATGCCGCTGGCCGCCTCCGATGAAACCCACTACGACCATGCAGTGGATACCTGGAAAAGCTTTCCCACGGAGGTGAAAGCCCTGGTTTCCCAGGTGAACGTCCACGGCTACCAATACGACAAGGGCCGCCGCGAGGAACTTCACGAAATGGTCGTGGGCAAGGACTCGAAGCGCCTCTGGAACTCCGAATATGGCGATGGGGATGCCTCCGGCATGGAACTCGCCCGTAACTTGAACCGGGACATGGCCAAACTCCGCCCCACCGCATGGTGCTATTGGCAACCCACCGACGGCGGCGGCTGGGGCCTGCTGGACTGCCGCATGGAGCGCGCCGACATCCGCGCCGTGAATCCCAAGGCCCATGTCCTCGCCCAATACTCGCGCCACATCCGCCCCGGCATGACGATTGTCGAAAGCGGCAACGACCATACTGTCGCCGCGTTTTCAAAGGCGGATCAAAAGCTCGTGATTGTAGTCTTCAACGACGGTCCCGCGCGGCAGGCGGAGTTCGATCTCAGTAATTTCCGGCGCGCGGACGGTCCGGCCGTGAGTGCATTCACCCGTACTGCCGGCGATGCTCTCTATCAGCGCCAACCTCCGGTCAATCTCCGCGACCGGCGCTTCGAGGCCGCGCTTGCCGAAAATTCCATCACCACCTTCGAGATCAAGGACGTGGACTAACCCCGCGTTTCGTGGTCAAACTTCGCGATTGCCTCCACGCTCCAGCGCTCCTTCTTTTGCACCAGCACGTGGTCAAACGGTGGGAGAGATAGGACCAATCAAGGCTTCTTCTCGTACACGCGCACGTATTCAAACTCGTACTTCTGGGGAAAGGCGGCATCATCAATCCCTTTCACTCCGCCCCAGTCGCCGCCGATGGCGAGATTCAATATCAGATAGAACGGCTTGTCGAAGGGCCACTGTGCTTCCTTGTCATCCGGCTTCTTCTCGAAAGTCCCGACCCCCTTGCCGTCGATCTCCGCGACAATCTTGCCGTCCGACCAGTCGATCGCGTAGGTGTGGAACTCGGTCGCAAAGGTTGGCACCTTTTGTTGAAAAGACTTCTGGGTCTTTTTCATGTGATTGTAGGCCTCCGTGTGGAGGGTCATGTGAATCACCGTCGGGTCGTAGCCCACGTGCTCCATGATGTCGATCTCGCCGCACTTCGGCCAACCCTTCGAGCGGATGTCCTCCGGCAGCATCCAGATCGCCGGCCACGTGCCCCGCGCCGCAGGGATCTTCGCCTTCACTTCCACGCGGCCGTATTTCCACTCGCCCTTCCCCTTCGTGATCAGGCTCGCCGAGGTGAACTCCCCTTTCCCCTTCTTTTCCTTCCGCGCCTCGATCACGAGGTGCCCATCCTCCACCCGGGCGTTCTCCTTTTCCTTCGTGTAAAACTGCTTCTCGTTGTTCCGGATCATCCCCGTTTCGTAGTCCCACTTCGAGGAGTCCGGCAGCCCGGGTTTGTCGAATTCATCGGACCAGACGAGCTTCCAGCCCGGTAGCTCCTGGGCGGCGGCGGTGAGGGAAACAAGGGTGAATGCGAGTGCGGTCAGGGTTTTCATGGTAAGAAGCGATACGGAACAATACGGATTTCATTGCATAATTTTGCAATAAATTTCCGGGATAAACCAAATCATGAGACCTCGGAATGAACTCAATTTCCCGGTCGGGTAATGATGGTTCCCTCATTCTCGCGGATCCAGCTCAGGCAGCTTCGACCCGCGGCAATGACATCCCGGATCGCGCTCAGCTGTTTTCGGTCGAAACTGCCTTTCAGCAGCCCGTCGGGAAACCGGGGCATCTCCATCGTCAAGACAGCCGTTTCTTCCCCTTTGGCGACTGTGATGGCACCTTTACCTCCAGCCGCCTCTTGGGGTAGGGTGAAGAGAAAGTCTTCACGCCTCTCCATGGCGCGCAGCGCGGCAGGCAGCTGTTCGAATATCTCCTGTGCCCGATTGTCCTTGGGGACCCCGGGGACAGGCCTTTCGGCGCGTAACGAGGCAACTTGGAAAGCCTCCAAATGGTCTCGCCTTCTTGTCGCTTTGAACGAGGTAACAAACTTTACCTTGTCTCCTGATAGATCCCGCCTGAGACATTCCAGATCGTATCCGTCGGTCAAGGGAGGCCTGGCATCCGGTGTTGGTTGTGGCAGGGCTTCTGCCGCGAGCAGTTTCTTGAACCAGGCCTCGCCGATCCGGCCCTCACGG
>CAXTTX010000032.1:0-18310 GCA_964247045.1 uncultured Verrucomicrobiales bacterium
TCTCCCAGGGCGAAGCCGGGCGAGGCACCCAGATCGGGATTCGTCACGTAGATCAGGTTCTCGTGGAAGCCCGTCAGCGAGGGCAAGGTGCCGCTGATCGAGAACGTCACCGACGTCTCGGTCAGGACGACGTCCGAGATCGTCACCGCGGCGCGGGCTTCCGTGCTGAACGCGGCGGCAGCCGCCAGCGTCAGTGCAAACAGGTGTGTCATTTTCATGTGGGATCGATGGGTGTGTTGGTGTGTGTGAACAGGCGCGTCCCACCTCCCGGGACAATCCTCACCCCCATGCCGCGGCTGGCTGCCGCACCACTCGGAACGATCCCCCCGGGATGGGGAACACGAGCGCATAACTAACAGAATAAAATCTAATAATCAAAGAAATTCAACATTTACTAACGTAACGAAATGACGTTATGAATCACTTGCCGGAAACCCTGAAAAAATTACAGGGATACAGGTGCCCGGGCTTTTGGAGGAGGCCCCCCTGAAGCCGGGGAAGTATCGTTGGTTTCAACGGGGCCCAATTCAGGTTGCAAGTCTCTGTCCCTTCATTGCTGGCAATCGTGATATGCTCCCCTGGCAACCCGGATGAAATTTCTAACAAATTTTCGTGCGGAAATCCGACAATTCTGCTAGATCCTGATGGAGAGTCTTGTAATCCATCCCCCGAATGAACCAATGAGCCGAACCTATACACGTTTCCTATCGGTCCTCCCGATTTCATGGCTGGCTCTCTCATGCATGGGTCCATGCGAGGCGGCCTTCACGCAGTCCCTCGATTTCAACGACAACCAGATCCCCGCTGGCTGGAATCTGGTTTTCAAAAACGGCCCCGGCACGAACGCGGGCGTCGCGAATGGCCGTTTTGAAGTCGGGCAGGTCGATACTTATGCCGAATTATATCGCTCGGTCACGCTGGAACTCGGAACGAACCAGTTGGACATTCGTTACACCGGTAACATTGAAGATGTCTATCATGGAATGGGAAGCCAGATTCATCTTTACGACTCCCTTGGCTACACGGTCGCCGGAATGGGTAAGGAAGGCTTCGGAACCTATGAGATGAACTTCTTTGCCGGATACCAGGTCGGAACCACCTTCTCGAGGGCGATGGACGAATCGCGCTACCCCGATTTCGGCATTTATGATCTCACGCTCTCGTTCCGGGAGCAGCAATTGGTCTATACGGTCACCAAGCTGGGATCCACCACTGCCCTCGTCAATACCACCGTGGCGATTCCGGACTTCCACCTGGCCAACATTCAAGGGATCGGCCTGTTCGGCCTGACGACCACGGGTGCCTCCGCGTGGATCGACGATGTGTCGATCAACAGTATTCCGGAGCCTTCGGCCGGGCTGTTGGCGAGCGCCGCGCTGGCCGCCTGGATGACTGGACGCAGGCGGCGCAGGGCGTGAACGGCCGGCGCTTGGGTGAGGGTTATGACGGGAAGCCGTCATGGGGACCTTGGCAATCAGCGGGGGTTCGGCTTGCTCCAAAAGGACCTCCCGGCGAGGCTGCTCCATTGAAAAATAGAGGGAAGACGGGGTAATGCCACAAGGCGGGCGGGCCCCTCCTTCTAACCTTCGCCCGGCGGTCTGCATGGCGCTAACCTCCGGAGGATGTGGCAATTCCGAAAATCAGTATTGGCAGACGGCCAGTCGGTTGAGACGCCGCCCCCGGTTTGCTAAAATCCCGGAATGCCAGAACCCCTATCATCCACCACTCAGCCATCGGCCGCGGAGATCTCTCCGTCGACCCCTCTGGATTTTTTCCTCCCGCGCCCTGAACGCGAAAACAAATCTCAAAAAGGTTGGCATTGGTTGCATTTGCCCCCGCCCCCGACCAACCCGGCATTCTCAGATTCCCGAAACACACTGGAAATAAGCGCCTTGCATAAATCCCCCGATTTCCTCACCCCGCCGGGATCTTCTCCACTATCGACAAAAATCTGCAAAATCACTGCTGCATCGTGCTCCAAATGACAAAAAACGACAAATTTAGCCCCCTTTCCGACGCCAAAATGCGGCAAACCCGGCTCTCTTTCCCCCCTCCCGCCATCTCCCAAGCTCTTCTCTTCCTCTGATCACTGCTCACTGTCCACTCGGCACTTCTCCCCCTCTCAACAGTGGACCTTTCCCCCCTTCTGGTCCATATCCCCGCCGTTCTCCATGTCCGCCCTTCTTTCCGCCAACGAAATCCGCCTCGCCTACAGCTACCAGAACCTGCTGGACGGGGTCACCCTCGCCATTGCTGCGGGCGAAAAGGTCGGCCTCGTCGGCCGCAACGGCTGCGGTAAGACATCCCTCCTCAAAATCCTCACCGGCCAACAGATGGCCGACTCCGGCGATATCTCCGTCCGCCGCTCCCTCCGGATTGGCTACTTGCCGCAGGAGTTCGAGCTCGATGGCTCGCTCAGCGTCCAGGAAAACATCGCCTCCGGCGCCGCCGACATCGTCGAGGCCATCCGCCGCTACGAAAATGGCGAAGGCTCCGATGCCGAACTCTCGGATCTCCTCCACCTCATCGACCACGCGGACGGCTGGAACCTCGACTCCCGCATCAAATCGATCTCCACCGCCCTCGGCACCCCGGCCCTGGAGGCCACCGTCGGCCCGCTCTCCGGCGGTGAAAAACGCCGCGTCGCCCTCTGCCGCGCCCTCGTCTGCCAGCCGGATCTCCTGCTGCTCGACGAGCCCACCAACCATCTCGACGCCGAGTCCATCCGCTGGTTGGAAATCTTCCTCAAGGACTTTCCCGGTGCGGTCATCTTCGTCACCCACGACCGCTACTTCCTCGATGTCATCGCCACCCGCATCATCGAGATCGACCAAGGCCGTGCCTTCTCCCATCCCGGCAACTACACCGCCTTCCTCGAATCCAAGGCCATCCGCCAGCAGATCGCCGGCCAGACCGAACGCCGCCGCCAGCGTTTCCTCCGCGAGGAACTGGAGTGGGTCCGTTCCGGAGTGAAGGCCCGCGGCACCAAGTCCCGCAGCCGCCTCGATAAATTCTACGAAATCGAAGGCATGGAGGCCCCGCCCGAGGAACGGGAGATGGACCTCCTTATCCCGCCACCGCCCGATCTCGGCAATGTCGTCGTCGAGCTCGAGGCCGCCGGCGTGAACGTCGGCGATTCCGCCTCACCCCGCTGGTTGTTCCGCAACCTCACCCTCAGCCTCCGCCCCGGCCAATGCACCGGCATCGTCGGCCGCAACGGCGTCGGCAAGACCACGCTCCTCAAGCTCTGCCTCGGCCAGATCGAACCCACCGAGGGCACCGCTGTCATCGGCAAGCGCGTGAAGGTGAACTACATCGACCAGGCCCGCATGCAGCTTGATGGCACCGGCTCGCTCCTCGATGAAATTTCCGACGGCAACGAAAAGCTCATGTTCGGCAACCAGCCACTGGGGGCCCGCAACTACCTCCGCCGTTTCCTCTTCGATGACAAGCGCATCAACGAGCGCGTCGATCTTCTATCAGGTGGCGAGCGCGCCCGCCTCATGCTCGCCAAGGTCCTCAAGAACGGCGGCAACGTCATCGTCCTCGACGAGCCAACCAACGACCTCGACCTGCCCTCGCTCCGCATGCTGGAGGAGGCCCTCGCCGTCTTCGATGGCTCGGTCATCGTCGTTTCCCACGATCGCTACTTCCTCGACCGCATCTGCGACCAGATCATCGCCTTCGAGGAAAACGGCATCACCGTCCAGGCCGGCAACTATTCCTACTACTTGGAAAAGCGCCAGGCCCGCGAGTCCGCGGAACGCATCCAGGCACAGGCCGCCGCCCGCGAGGCGGAGGCCCGCAAGAAGGCCGCCGTCGTCGCCGGGAAAGCCCCCCAGACCCGCAAGCTCACCAACAAGGAGAAATCCGAACTCGAAGGCATGGAATCTAACATCCTTGCCGCCGAGAATGAAATCGCCGCCATGGACACCTTGCTCCACGATCCGGATTTCCAAGCCACCCGCTTCGCCGAGATCCCGGCCATGGTCGCAAAGGTCGACGCCGCCAAGGCCGCCGTCGCCCGCCTCTACACGCGCTGGGAGGAACTCGAGGCCCTCCGCGAATCCGCGCCATCTTCATAGATCAATTCCTCTCCCCGTGCTTCTCCGGCCGGGGAGGTGCCGCTTTCGGAATCGGCTTGATTGCGACGATACCGGAGAGATTCACCCAGGTAGCCTCGGATAGGGAATCCTTGGCCAGGATCCAGCCATTCCCCCCGAGTGATTTGACTTCCCAGAAGTGATACTCGTCGTTGCCCTCGAGTTGGAAGACATACCGCCCGCCGACCTTCAGTCCCAGCATGGCGCACAATTTCTGATGGGCACTTGTCGCCGCCGCGGCTGATGGCGCTGGCTCCGATGCCGCCTCCGCCGCGGCGGGTTCGTCGGCAACCTGCGCGGAAACCGGCAGTGACGTCGAGAGAAGCACGGCAACCGCGGCCCATGGGATTTTGGAGAACGTTTTCATGACCGTCCTTCGACGCTCTCACCCCTTGCCAAATTCACGGGAATTTTTCCCTCATCATTTCCGGAAATGCTCCCACCCGCCCGTTAGATCCTGCCCATCCCCCACCGCCACCAACACCCCAACCCTTGCCAACGGGACATCGGAAAACGGCCAGCACGCCAGCAACTCCGCCACCTTCCCTTCCTCCATCGCGAAAAGAAGTTCAAAGTCTTCTCCATCCCCCAGCGCCTGCGCCACCGTGCACCCCGGCGTCACCGGAACCGCCTTCTCATCGATCCGGAACCCGCACCCGCTCGCCTTCGCCAACCGCGGCAGGTCCTTCGCCAATCCATCGGATAGATCCATCATCGCGCTCGGCTTGCAATGCGCCGCGAGCCAGTTCGCCTCCCTCACGCGCGGCGTGAAATCCAGGTGCTTGCCGTGGATCGACCCACCCAGCCTGCCCGTCACGAACAACACATCTCCCGCCTTTCCCGTGGATCTCAACAGCAGCCGTTCCCGGCTCACGCTTCCCGTCGCCGCCACCGAAATCACCGCTGCCGATCCTTCCGGCACGGCGGAGGTCTCCCCCCCCGCGACGACCGCGCCGAACTGCTCCAGGCAATCGCCCATACCCCGGTAAAGCTCCTCCACCCACGCCACCTCCACGCCAGGCGGCAAGGCCAGCGTGATGAGAAACCGTCCCGGCTCCCCGCCCATCGCCGCGAAATCCGAAACCACCCGCGCCACCGATTTCCAGCCCACCGCCCGGGCCGGCGCATCCGCCAGATAGTGGATGCCCTCCACCAGCGCGTCCGTCTTGAGCAGCAGCAGGGAATTGCCTCCCCCGTCGATCACCGCGCAGTCATCCCCCGGCCCGGCCAGCGGATCACGGTCACGCGGCACCAGCGCGACGAGGCGTTCGATCAAACCGTCTTCCCCGATGTCGCGCAGCGTTTTCACGATGATGGATCGACCGGCAGCAGGTTGTTTCGCATCGCGAACTGGATCAGCACGGTTGCCAGATTGAAGCAGCAATGAACGCTCATCGGAGCCCAAATCGACCCGGTTTTCTCATAAATCAACACCAGCACACAGCCGAAAATGAACAGGGGCAGCAGAGCCGCCAGGTTGCCGTGTGCTGCCGCGAATACCATCGCGGAGCAGATTCCCGCCACCCACGGTCCGGCAAAAGTCTTGGCCGCGGGATAAAGATAACCCCGGAAGATGATCTCCTCGCACATCGGCGCGGCGACGACGGCCGCGATGGCCATCAGCGCCAGCATGCGCGGATCGTTCGATTCCTGGAGCAGTTTCACCGTGTCTTGCACCGTCGGCACGCCCAGCGACTCGATCCATTCCGTGAAGCCCGAAACCTGCAGGCCCGCGAACAGCGCCCACATCGCCAGAACCGTGCATGGTGCGATCAGGAGCGCCCATGGCCAATGGCGCCACTTCAACCCCAGCCACTGGATCGGCCGCACCCGGCTGATCACGAAACAGGCCACGATTCCCGCGCTCACGTATTGGAAGGCGATCGAGGCGACCAGTCCGCTCGCGTCCAGCGCGTTCTCCGCCTTCTCACCCATGCGGATGTTGGCCACCACCAAGCCGAAAAAGATCGTGAACACGAAGCCCATTCCCAGCAGGTCGAAGGGACGGTAGAACCAAGTGGCGATGCCATTCCGGTGGGATGGGTATACCGGCGGATCCGGAAGCGACGGCGGGAGCGCGAAATCCTCCGTCGGGTCGAGGAAGACCGTGACCGGCAAGGGAGGCGGCGGCTCGGGGAATTTGATCTTCCCCATCAACTGCCGGATCGCCGCCGTGATGGCGAAAATTCCGAGCGCCGAACAAAACGTGGCGATGATGACGGGCTCGGTCGGGTCGGTCATTTTCGGGACAAACTGCGCCGGACTGGCCGCGGGGTGGAAGTGGAAAAATTCAAAATTTAGCGGATTGGGATATTTCACCTAAATTTAAAATCCGGAGAGGCTTGATTTTTTTAAAATTTTCCCCAAGGTCTGGGGAATCAATTACAGGAGCACCGCAGGACCGACATCGCCGGGAAATCCATACCGCTTGATACTGCGGAGGGATTATCCCGAGCCATTTATCGCCCTGCTGGTCTTCATCCTCGGGATCTGGCTTTGGGACCATTATTTCGGCAAGCAGGAGGGCTACGCCCCGGGCACCGAGGAGATGGCACTCGTGAAAATCGACCGGGATCTCCGGCTGGCGGATGCCATGGTGGATGACTCGGTTTGGCTGAAATGGCTGGCTGGCGTTCGGGAGCCGGTGGAGGTCCGGCGGGAAGCGATGGAGGCTTTGGAAAAGCTCTCGGACGCGAAGTCGATTTCACCGCGGGGCGTGGAGGCATACGCGATCATCAAGGCGGAGCAGGACGGTTTGCCGATCCGGCAGGTTCTCGGGCAGGCCTTGCGGGGGCAGATGATTTCTGATTTCGAGACCACTTCGCGGGACCTCGCCACCCACCGCGGCACCTGGTGGCATGCGAAATTGATCGATTCCTGGGAGGAACACGCGCGGCCCGGAGCCCATTGGCGCCAGTCTCATGGTGAGGATACCATCCAACTCAAGACCCGCGCCGTGTGGGCGAGGTCGGCCATCTGGCTGATAGGCGTGGTGGGCCTGGTGTTTTTGCCGGGAGCACTGATTTGCCTGAGAAAAGGCTTTTCCGCCAAGCTGACTGGCTACGCGGCCGCTTGGCCGCTGCAACTGGGGCTGGTCGTTTTCCTTGTGGCCACACTGGCCTGGATCGGCTTCAGCATGACCTTGGAACTGGGGATCGGGGCCTTGCCGAACCTGCATCCGGCGATGGGCATTTTCCTGGATTCCACCGCCCGCTTGCTGCCGACCGCGATCGCCATGGGCCTCCTGTTCCGCCGTGGCTCGCATGCCTCCCGCGTGATGGGTATGGGCAATCCGGTGCCCGTGCGGAAGTTGCTGGGGGTCTTTTCCTTGCTGATGTTGATCGACCAGGTGCTCAGCCGCGTCATGCCGGGCATTGATCCGGATCCGGCGGGTGGACTCAGCATCGGGGAATCCGGGTGGTGGGGCCTGGGCTTTGCCGTCGTTTCGGCCTGCCTTCTGGCACCCATTGCGGAAGAGACTCTTTACAGGGGTGTGTTGTTCCGGTCGTTCCGGAACAAGCTGGGAGTGCCAACGGCGGCGCTCCTGTCATCGGCCATTTTCGCCATGCTCCATTTTTACGACGGCTACGGACTGCTCAGCGTCGGCATCTTCGGATTCTGCTGCGCGCTGCTTTATTCCTCCACGGGATCGCTGGCGGCGGTCATCGCGCTGCACATGCTCTACAACGCCTCGATCAAGATTCCGGAGTGGATTGTCTATCAAGCTCCGTTGGGCTGAATTCCCAGTGTTGCGGGCGGTTGCGCAGGAAATCGGCAACTTGGAAGAAAAACGGTTCGAGGAAATCGCGCGCTGCCGGCGGGACTTGGGTTTCCTCCATGGCTTGCGTCATCAGGGAAACCCAGCGGTCGCGCTCGCGCGTCCCGATGGAAAAAGGCGCGTGCCGCATCCGCAGGCGGGGATGCCCGCGCATTTCCATGTAGCGGGTGGAGCCCCCCAGCCGGTGCAGCAGGAATTCAGCCAGCCGCTCCTCCGCGTTTTCCCAATCGTTTTCCGGATACATCGGGCCGATGACGTCGTCCGTCCTGACCCGTTGATAGAAAGCGGTCACCATCCGCCGTATCCCGTCCTCGCCGCAGGCCGCCATGACTTCCGCCTCGTTCACGACGACAAGGGATTCGAACCAAGCAGGCCGGGCAAGTAACTTTCCCGGATTTTTTCTGAATAAATAGTTATCCCGGCGGTTTTAACACGTCGTTCCGCCGGGATCATTGATCTTGAACACAAACCTTAGGCAAGGTTAACCTCCGGCGCGAGCCGAGCTCCGCGATTCCTGTTACACATGAGCGATTCCACTGACCACGTCGGCTTTACCGCGCCGGACCCGGCCGACCTCGCGCCTCTTTTTCCAGGCTATGAAATCCAAGGATTGATCGCCACCGGCGGTATGGGTGCTGTCTACAGCGCGGTGCAAAAGTCGCTGGACCGGACCGTCGCCTTGAAAATCCTTCCCGTGGAGTTCAGCAAGGATGCCGCGTTCCGCATCGGCTTCGAGACGGAAGCGAAGGCGATGGCGCGCCTCAACCATCCCAATCTCATCGGGGTCTACGACTTCGGCGAGGTGAACGACATGCTGTATATCATCATGGAGTTCGTGGCGGGACAGTCGGTTTATCACGCGGCCTATGGCAAGGTGCTGGACCAGGCGGAGGCCGTGCGACTTGTCCTCGGTGTCACCGGCGGCCTCGCCCACGCGCACGAGAACGGCATCCTCCACCGCGACATCAAGCCCTCCAATATCCTGCTGGACTTGAATGCCCAGCCGAAGATCGGCGATTTCGGACTCGCGCGTCCGGTCGAGCACAAGATTTCCGAGGGCGAGGAGATTTTTGGAACGCCTCATTACACGGCGCCGGAAGTGGTCAACGCCCCGCACACGGTGGACCACCGCGCGGACATTTTTTCGGTCGGGGTCCTGCTCCACGAACTGCTCACCGGGAGGCTGCCAGCGAATGACCCGCGGCCGGCCTCCACCATTGTCTCCTGTGACCCGCGTCTGGATGGAATCATCAAGCGCGCCACCCAGCCCTTGGCGGCGGCACGCTATTCATCCGCAGCCGAAATGGCTCGCGATTTGCAAGCCGTCGCGACCACGCTGGCCCAGAAAATGGCCCGGCCTGGCGTCGGTCCCGTCGCGGCTCCCCGCCCGGTGACCCGGCGGCCCTCTGCCAAACGGGTGGCGAAGAAAGACTCCGGCGCGACTCCCGTCATCCTGATCGTGGTGGCGCTGGCTGCGGCTGCTGCGGCCTACCTGTTGTTTTCCAAACCGCCGGAGGAGAAAAAGGCTCCCTCTTCCGGGGTCGTGGTGGTTCCCACCGCGCCCAAGGAGACGCCGGTATCAACCGATATTCCTCCCGCGCGTGAAACCACGGACATCCCGCCCGTCACGCCCAAGCCGCAGCCTGACGCCACGGCAGGACCGACCACCTCGGACGGAACGGCCTTCGGCAGCGAGACTCCGCCCGTCGTGGCGGACGGCCAAACCGACCCGGCCGTGACGCCTGGCGGGGCTCCCCCCATGGTGGAAGAAGGCCTCGCCCCGAAATCCGATGTCGCCGGCTTCCTGACAAAGGCCCGGAAGATCATGCAAGACAAGGCGAAGGTGGAGATTTCGAAGTATCAGTCGAGTCTGCGCCAGAATCTCTCGTCCTATGAGCGGGATCTCCTTCGCCAGTCGAAGAAGCCGAAGACCGCGAATCTCGAAACGGTCCTCTCATCAACGCTCACCCTCTGGAAGGCGGCCAACCGCATCCCCACCCGCGTTCCCTCGGCCCTCAGCGAGCTTCCGGAGATTGAGAACCTGCACGCGGCATACACCACCCGCCAGACCGGCATCGACGATACCTTCAACCAATCCATCGGAAGCCTGTCCGCCCTCTACATCACCGGCTTGGAGAAGCAGATCGAGCGGATGAAGACGGAAAACGACCCCGGCGCCGTGAAGCTCCTTGAGGAAGAGATCAAGGCCACCAAGGACGAGCCCGACCATTTCCGCGACCTCATGGTCCCTCCCGTGAAGGATCCCGGCTCCGATTCTTCCGATTCCCCGGAAAGCCCCGAGGAATAAGGCATCCGTCCTCAATCGCCTCCCGGCATTCGGGTCTTCTTCTTGACGAAAATAGTGTTTTTTCAAGCGTCCCTGTCGGGAATTTTCTCACACCTCCGTAGTTCCACTGGCGGCCCGGAACTTTCCGCTTAACCTGCGGCGTGCCCAAAGCCGCCCCTAAATCCGCTGCCAAGGCAGCGCCTGAATCTCCCCAGGCCGCGATCCTTCTGCGCGGCTGCCGCCAGCACAATCTGCAAGGCTTCGACCTTGATATTCCCTTGGGGAAATTGACGGTCGTGACCGGCCCGTCCGGCTCCGGAAAGTCCTCGCTGGCCTTCCATACGCTCTATGCCGAGGGCCAGCGCCGCTATGTCGAAACCTTCTCCCCCTACGTCCGCCAGTTCTTCGACCGCATGGACAAACCGGCCGTCGATCACATCGAGGGCATCCCGCCTGCCATTGCCATCGAGCAGAAAAATCATGTGCGTACCACCCGCTCGACGGTGGGCACGCTCACGGAAATCAACGATTACCTGAAGCTCTTCTACGCCCGGCTGGCGAAAGGCTATGATCCGGAAACCGGCGACGTGATCCAGCCGGATTCCCCCGAGTCCGCGACCGAATGGACCCTCGCCAACTTGAAGGGCGAGCCGGTCCTCGTGACCTTACCGATTGCCCTGCCCGCGGATGCGAAAACCGAGGAAATCCTGCCCTTTTTGAATTCGCAGGGCTATCTCCGCGTGCTGGTGAAAGGCCAGGTCATCCGGACCGACGAGGCACCGGACCCCGCGATGGGCAAACTCCATGCGGTGATCCAGGTGGTGCAGGACCGGGTGACAGCTACTGAGGCCAACCGTTCCCGTTTGCTGGAAGCGCTGGAAACCGCGTTCAGGCTCGGCAAGGGTCACGTTTCGGTGACCGGCAAGGAGCGCGGCGAGAGCTTTTCGACGAGCTGGACGAACCCGAAAACGGGTTTCACCCTGCGCCCGCCGACGGCCGCCTTGTTCTCATTCAACAGCCCGCTCGGCGCCTGCCCGAAGTGCCGCGGCTTCGGCCGGATCATCGGCATCGACCTGGAAAAAGCCGTGCCCGACAAGTCGCTTTCCATCGCGAAAGGCGCGATCAAGCCCTTCCAAGGGGAGCGTGGCGAGGAGTGCCAACGCGACTTGCTGCGGAATTGCCGCGAGCGCGGCATCGACACGAAATGCGCGTTTGAAGACCTCAGCGAGCAGGAGCAGGAATGGGTCTACTATGGAGATCGTAAAACCGCGGAATTGACCCCGGAGCAGCTCGAGGAGTTGTGGGATTCCGGCAACTGGTACGGCGTGAAGGGCTTTTTCGATTGGCTTGAAACCAAGTCCTACAAGATGCAGGTCCGGATTTTCCTGGCCCGGTACCGTTCCTACACCACCTGTGACGCCTGCCGCGGCAAGCGCCTCCAACCCGAGGCCCTTTGCTTCAAGGTGTTGGACAAGGCCCTGCCCGAGCTGTGGGCGATGCCGATTTCCGAGCTCTTGCCCTGGTTCCTCCAGCTCAAGTCATCCTTGAAGGGCAAGCAGGCGCCGGATCCGACCCTGGAACTCGTTCTAACGGAAATTTCATCCCGCCTCGCCTATCTCGACCAGGTGGGACTCGGCTACCTGACGCTCGACAGGCAGACGCGCACGCTTTCCGGCGGCGAGGTGGAGCGCGTGAATCTCACCACCTGTCTTGGCGCTGCACTCACCGGCACGCTCTTCGTGCTGGACGAGCCGACGGTCGGCCTGCACCCGCGCGATATTGATCGCTTGGTCGGCGTGATGCACGGCCTGCGGGACAAGGGCAACACGCTCGTTGTGGTGGAACATGAGCAGGCGGTGATGCAAGCGGCGGACCACCTGGTGGACATCGGTCCCGGCGCGGGCTCCTTCGGTGGCACCTTGATCTATCAGGGCCCCCCGGCGCGGAAAAGCTCCGCCCGCCAAGGCGCGGGCGCCGTCCAAAAACCCCAGCCAGCCGCGGTGGGCACTTTGCCTTGGTTGAGCGGGGAGAAATCCATCGCGATCCCGTCACGGCGGCGCAAGCCGGGGAAAATGAAACTCCAGATCAAAGGGGCCACCCGGCACAACTTGAAGAAACTGGACGCGGACATCCCGCTTGGCGTTTTCACCGTTCTAACGGGTGTCTCCGGTTCGGGCAAATCCACCTTCGCGCACGACGTCCTCTATCTGAACCTGGCGAAAAAACTCGGCCAGGATGCGGACGGTGACGCCGCACCCTTGAAAGAGCTTCTGGGCTCGGAGCACCTGGCCGGCGTGGAACTGGTCGACCAGACGGCGGTGGCCCGCACGCCGCGTTCGACCCCCGTGGTTTTCATGGGTGCCTTCGATCCCGTCCGACAGCTTTTCGCCTGCACGCCGGAGGCCAAGGCCCGCGACCTCAACACCGGCTTCTTCTCCTTCAACTCCGGCGCCGGCCGCTGTGATCGCTGCACCGGCAATGGTTTCGAGAAGGTGGAGATGCAGTTCCTTTCCGACCTCTACGTCACCTGCCCGGATTGCAACGGCAAGCGCTACAAGGCATCCACGCTGGACATCCACTACCTCGGGAAATCCGTCGACGATATCCTGAACCTGACGGTGGATGACGCGATCCACTTCTATGCCGCTACCGAAGGACTGCCTGCCGGACATGCGAAGCGCCACCAGCAGATCGTGAAGTTGATCAAACCGCTGGCCGAAGTGGGCCTGGGCTATCTGAAACTGGGCCAACCGCTCAACACGCTTTCCGGCGGAGAATCCCAGCGGCTCAAGCTCTGCCAGTTGCTCGCCGCCTCATCCTCGGCCGGACCGACCTTGTTGGAAGCACGCTCCAAACTCCTGATCCTCGACGAACCGACCACCGGCCTCCATTTCTCGGATATCGAAAAGCTGCTGGGCGTGTTCCAGCGGCTGGTGGACGCCGGCCATTCGCTGCTCGTGATCGAGCACAACCTCGACATCATCAAATGTGCCGACTGGGTGCTCGACCTCGGCCCGGAGGCCGGCAAAGACGGTGGCAAGCTGGTGGCCCAAGGCTCGCCCGAAGAGGTTGCCAAAATGGACACCCCCACCGCGGGCTACATCCGTCAGGCGCTCGGACAGGGTGGGGGAGAAAGACTGTCCAAGGGCGGCGCGCTCGTCTCGCGGCCGGGTTCCAATATGATTTCGCTGCGTGGCGCGCGGCATCACAACCTCAAGAACGTCTCCGTCGATATCCCGCGTGACCAACTGGTCGTCATCTCCGGTCTTTCCGGCTCGGGGAAATCGACCCTGGCCTTCGACATCCTCTTCGCGGAAGGGCAGCGCCGTTTCCTCGACTCCATGTCCGCGTATGCGCGGCAGTTCGCGGAGCAACTGGAGAAGCCGGAAATCGACCAGCTCTCCGGCCTGCCGCCGACGGTGGCCATTGAACAACGCGTGTCCCAAGGCGGCGGGAAATCCACCGTCGCCACGGTCACCGAACTGTGGAATTTCATCCGCCTCCTCTATTCGAAACTGGGCACGCTCTACTGCCCGGATTGCCACGTGCCGGTGGAACGGCAGTCGCTTTCCGCCATCGAGAACACGATCCGCACGCAACTGAAGAAAGGCCCGGTCACCCTTCTCGCACCCCTGATCAAGGGCAAGAAGGGCTATCACACGGAAGTCGCGGAGGGGGCTGTGAAACATGGCTTCACCCGCCTGCTGGTGGATGGAAAATACCAGGATGCGGCCGGTTTTACCCGCTTGGAGCGGTTCCGTGAACACGATATCGACGTGGTCGTGGCGGAGCTTTCCAAGGCATCCATCCCCGATCTCCAGGCGACGATCAGCATCGCGCTCGGCATCGGCAAGGGCCTGATCAAACTGGGGATTTCGGACAAGAAGTTCACCCTCCTTTCCACCAAATCGAGCTGCCCTTCTTGCAACAAGTCATACGAGGAGCTCGATCCGCGCTTGTTCTCCTTCAACTCGCCGCACGGCTGGTGCCAGGGTTGCCGCGGCCATGGCCGCGTCCCGAAGCGTCGGCAGCACCTCGATATCTCCCGCTACGATTCCGTGCTGGAAGCCGAACTGGATGCCGACCGCGCCCTTGAACGGATGGACGATGTGGAGTTGATCCCTTGCCCGGAATGCCATGGTTCGCGCTTGAACCCGCTGGCCTCGGCAGTTCAGCTGCAGGGCACGCCGGTGGCGAGCCTCGGCCATCTCTCCATCGATTCCGCATCGACGCATTTCGAAAAGATCCGCTTCACGGAGAATCGCGACACCTTGATCGCGCGGGACATCCTGCCGGAGATCCGCCAACGCCTCGCCTTCCTCCAGGAAGTCGGCCTCGGCTATCTGCAACTCGACCGCTCCGGCAACACGCTGTCCGGCGGCGAATCGCAGCGCATCCGCTTGGCCGCCCAGCTCGGCTCCAACTTGCGCGGCGTGCTTTACGTCCTCGACGAGCCGACCATCGGCTTGCACCCGCGCGACAACGCCGCGCTCTTGAAAACGCTCGTGGCTTTGCGCGACCAGGGGAACTCCGTGATCATCGTGGAGCACGACGAGGACACCATCGCCACCGCGGACCATCTGATTGACCTCGGACCCGGGGCGGGCCGTCTCGGCGGGCAGATCGTCTATCAAGGAAAACCACCGCAGGTGCCCGCGCCTGGCAAGTCATCCAAAGCCGCGAAACCGAAGGCCGGCCCTTTCAACCTGGAAGACTCGCCGACCTATCGCGCGCTTTCCACGGTGACGAAGCACCCCATCCGCGGCTCGCGCCGCACCGTGGGGAAGGATCATCCTTTCCTCACCATCGAGGATTGCCGGGCGAATAACCTCAAGCATGTGGACGTCGCGATTCCCTTCGGTCGGTTGACCGTCCTGACCGGTATCTCGGGGTCCGGAAAATCAACACTCATGCACTCGTGCATCGGCGCCTTGTTCAAGAACGAGGCGAAGACCACGCGGGTGAAAAAATCGAACCTGCCCTTCGGCAAGAACAGCGGGGCGAAGGCGATCAAGGCCTGCTTCGAGGTCGACCAATCGCCGATCGGTAAAACCTCGCGCTCCTGCCCCGCGACCTATGTGAAGGTCTTCGACCACATCCGCGCGCTGTTCGCCCAGTTGCCGGAATCCCGCATGCGCGGCTTCGATGCGTCCCGTTTCTCCTTCAACACCGACGGCGGCCGCTGCCCCGAGTGCAAGGGGAACGGACGGGTGAAACTGGAAATGGATTTCCTGCCGTCCACCTGGGTCCATTGCGAGGCCTGCAACGGCCAGCGCTACAACCCGGCCACGTTGGAAGTCACCTTCCGCCAGAAGAACATCGGCCAAGTGTTGGAAATGACCATCGACGAGGCCTCCGGCTTCTTCGAATCCCAGCCACGGATCGCCCACCCCTTGAAGCTGATGGCGGACACGGGCTTGGGCTATCTCCAGCTCGGCCAACCTTCTCCGACGCTTTCCGGCGGCGAGGCCCAGCGCATCAAACTGGTGTCCGAGCTCGTCAAAGGCCGCGGCATGCGGGCCACGCTCAACAACGCCGCGCTCACCCAGCGGAACCTCTACCTGATCGAGGAACCGACGGTGGGCCTGCACCTGGAAGATGTGCGGCGCCTGATTGATGTCCTGCACCGGCTCGTGGACGAGGGCCACACCGTCGTCGTCATCGAACACCACATGGCCGTGGCCGCCGAGGCGGACTGGATCCTGGACATCGGTCCCGAGGCCGGCGACAACGGCGGCCTCATCATCGCCCAAGGCCCGCCTGAAAAGGTGGCGAAGTCGAAAACATCCCGCACCGCGCCGTTCCTCAAAACCGCCCTGGGCATTCCGTGAATCCCGATCCTCAACGGGCCGCTTGGAAATGAACCGCCTGTTCCGCCGTCGGCGGGGAAGCCCTGGTCATCGCCTCGGACCGGTCCAAGGTTCCTTGGTAGATGAACCGCAGGATCACCGTGGAGACTCCGAGAGCCATGAAGAACAATCTTCGTTCCAGTATGCTCCAGTTTCGCCCGCTTCCAGCGTTCACGCCATTCCGTGATCGCGTGGGGTCCCCGGACGGACCACGGACGTGGAGCATAGCGGATTCGAACCGCTGACCTTCTCATTGCGAACGAGACGCTCTACCAACTGAGCTAATGCCCCTCACGTGCATTGCGGGCGCGGGATTCACTGCCATCTGGCCGCGATCCGCGCAAGATCGAACTTCAGCGAGGGCATGGAATCCAGTCACGACGCCGAAAAATATCCGGGCGGGTTAACAATGTTTTGCCAAAGTCGCCCGAGCGCCCATGATCAGGGGCATGAAATTGGCTTTCTGGACTTTGCCTTGCTGCACCCTTGCCCTTTTCCTTTCCAATTGCGCGAACAAGTCGGATCCGAACAATCCGGATATCGTGGGCCCCTTCGACGCCCAAGGCAATTACCGCGAGGAATTGGCGGACAATCCGAACCTTTGGACGAAGAACAAGCAGACGCCCGCCGTTCCCAAGTCTGACTATTTGCCGCCCGTGGCGAGCCATAACGACCTGCCACCGGCCAATTCCGTGCCGCTGCCGCCGAAGTCTTCCAAGCCCGCACCCGTCATCTCCAAGACCGAGGTCACCCAAAAGCCCTCGGTGTCTTCGAAACCCGTGGTGACGACGAAGAAGCCCGCATCCGAGGTGGTGGTGAAATCCACTCCCAAGCCGAAAACGAAGCCAAAGACCACCGTTGCGAAGGCCAAGTCCAAGCCGAAACCGACGTCCACGCGCTACACGGTCAAGAGCGGCGATACCCTTTCCGCGATTGCCAGCCGTACCGGCGCGTCGGTTTCCGCGATCCGCAGTGCCAACGGCATCTCCGGCAGCCTGATCCGCCCCGGCCAGTCGCTCAGGATTCCCAAGAAGTAATCCTCCCGGGGGTGGTGCCGACGGAACCGGTGGGTGCCGTAGCGAGGGTGCTCAGCGTCCCGAACGATTCCCGAAACCGCGGGAACCGCCACGTGTTTCGTCCGGGAATTGATCCGAATTGGAGGGATCAAAGAGCCTGCGCGCCTCCTGGAAACGAGCGGGCGTGGTCTGATAGAACTGCTGGAACTGGCGGTTGAACGTATGCACGGACATGAAGCCGAGGTCTCGGGAAACCTGGTCGGGAGACTTGCCTCCCTCCAGTTTCCGGCGTGCGACGACCATGCGTTCCAGCTTCATCCAATGCTTGGGCGGAAGTCCGATGTCCCTCATGAACAGCGTGTGGAGATAGCGGCTGCTGCAGCCCAGGGCGGAACAAACGTCCGCGACGCGGTATCCTTTGCGGAAGGCAAGGCGTTCGAGGCAGTGTGTCACGCCTGTGAAGGACTCGACCACGCGCCACGTTTGGTTTGACCGGATAATCCTCAAAGGCAGTTAAATCATTAAGCGGAGGGAAGTAAATTTCATGACCGATTTTCGCGAATGGTCAATGTACCTTTTCGGCATAATTTTCCTTGGTTTCAGCGTGTTTGACGCCGTTTCTCTATCGGAATTCAATAGGTGATAGATTGTCATCGATTTGATGAACATTCCAGTAAATCACCTGATGGATTTCGCATTTCTCCAAAAAGGTTCTAGCATTGCCCCGTGCCCTCCACGGAAGCCATCGTGATCCGCCTGACACGGTTGACGGAAACCAGCCTGATCGTGCACTGGTTCACGGAAGGCCACGGGCTGGTGAAATGCGTCGCGAAAGGGGCGAAGCGGGCGAAAAGCCCGTTCGCGGGGCAACTGGACCTGTTTTTCGGGGGAGAGATCACTTTCGGCCTGGCCCGGCGTGGGGAACTCCACGCGCTGCGGGAGGTGGTCATCCGCCAGTGGCGGGAAGGATTGCGGCGGAGCTATACCACGACGCTGCTGGCGGCGTACGGCTGCCAGTTGCTGGAGGCCGCGGTGGAGCCGGAGCATCCGGAACCGGAGCTACATGACTTGCTAAAGCGGCTTCTGGACCATCTGGACACGGAACCCGCCAGCCTGAGGGCCCTCCGGCATTTCGAAAAGGAGCTGGCCCGGCTGCTGGGAGTTAACCACGGGCAGCAGTCCGCGGAGGCTTCCTTGCGGGATGCGCTGGGCTCGCTGCCCGCCTCCCGCGGCGAATTGGTGGAAAGACTTTCCCCGGCGGAAGATTTCCGCTCGTC
>CAXTTX010000032.1:18320-20846 GCA_964247045.1 uncultured Verrucomicrobiales bacterium
CGTCAGATGGAGGAATTGGCCGATAATACACCCAATCCCACGACTCATGGACTCCCCTACCGCTACTCTCATCGGCATTTTACAAGACCGCGTGGAGGCCTTGCGCTCCGCTGGAAATCTCAGCGAAGCGCTCCACGCCGCCTCCGCCGCGGTCGAAAAATCCCAGCAAACCCTCAGCCCGAATCTGGATAGCATCGACTCGTTCGCCTCCGCTCTTGAAATCCGTGGGGACCTTTACCGGGAACTCGGGAACTTTGAAATGGCTCGCGAAGACTACCGCCAGGCGATCGACCAGCTTCAGGAGCGTCCGGATCGCTTCGGCCAGGTGGGACGCCTGCATGCCGCCTTGGGAGCCGCCTATGACGGCATGGACATGGAAGAGCGCGCCGTGAGCCACTGGCAGCGTGCCATGGAGTATTTCGAAAAGAATGAGCCGCCGCTCCTGCTGGACGTCGCGGCGATGGCCAACAACCTCGGCTTCATTGCGAAAGCGAACGGGGATCTGGACACGGCCGAATCAAGTTTCCTCAAGGCGCTGGAAATCACCCACTCGCAACTCGGTCAGGAGCACGAGCAAACGGCCACGGTTTCGAGCAATCTCGGCGCGCTCTACCAAGCCGCCGGGTATCACGAGCAGTCCCGGGAGATGCACATGATCGCCCTGGAAACGCGGCGCGCGCTTCTTGGTGAGGAGCATCCGGACACGGCACAGTCCCACAACAACCTGGCGCTGGCCTTGTTGAATACCGGTGACCGTTCCTGGGCCCGCCGCCATTTCGAAAAGTCCTTGGCAGGCTACGAGGCACTGGGACCGGAGTATGCGCCGGACCTGGAGGCCGTTGCGTCGAACTACTGTGAATTTCTCCGTGAAGAAGGAGAGGCGCATCTGGCTGACGTCATCGCCGGACGCGTCCGCGACGTCATTGGGCAACCAGCCGGTCAACCCGCGGCCTGATAGCGGGATTCCGTCTGGATTTCAGCTCGGCTCCACTTGAGCCACCGCAAGGGCGGCAATGCCTTCCTTGCGGCCAACGAAACCCATGGTTTCGTTGGTGGTTGCCTTGATGCCCACCCGCCCCGGCGGGATGCCAAGGGCACCGCCGATGTTTTCGCGCATTGCATCGCGATGGGGGAGCACCTTGGGTGCCTCGGCGATGAGGGTGGAATCGACGTTGATGATTTTCAGGCCCGCTTCATCAGCGAGCTCGCGGCACTTCACCAGGATCTTGAGCGAGCTGATGTCCTTGCAAGCCGGGTCACCCGGCGGGAAATAGTAGCCGATGTCCGGTTGCCCCATCGCCCCTAACAGGGCATCCGCGATGGCATGGCAGAGCACATCCGCGTCCGAGTGGCCGGCAAGCCCGTGGGTGTGCGGAATGGTGACACCGCCGAGGACCAGCGCACGGTTCTCCGCGAACTGATGGACGTCGTAGCCGATGCCGGTCATGGGAAAGGAATCAGAGGATTTCTTCGATCGGAAGGACGCCGTTGCTGGCGACGATGGACCAGGCGTCTCCCGCGCCGGGAACGGCCGTGAGTTCCACCTTGCCCCCGGCGGTTTCCACCAGCAGTTGTCCGGCGGCGATGTCCCAGAGGGAAATGCGGGACTCGATGTAGGCGTCCAGGCGGCCGCAGGCGATGTAGGCCATGCCGAGCGCGGCGGAGCCCATCATGCGCATCTTGCGGGCGCGTACGGATGCCCGGCGGAAGCGTTCGATGCCGGTCTGCAGGGCGGCCTCGTCCTTGCCGCAGCCGACAAAGAGGATCGACTCGGCGAACTCCGCGCGCTTGCTGGTCTGGATGGGTTTGCCGTCGAGCAGGGCGGGGCCGCCTTTCTCGACACTCCAGGTTTCGCCCACCATCGGGTCATGGATCACACCCACCACGATTTCGCCCGCGACGCGCAGGGCGATCGAGACGCAGAAATGGGGAATGCCGTAGAAGAAGTTCACCGTGCCGTCGATGGGGTCGACGATCCACTGGCGGTCGGACTCTTGGTTGCCGGCGAGGCCTTCCTCACCGTAGAGCGCGTCACCTGGGCGGGCTCCCAGGAGGATCTCGGTGATCAGTTCCTGGGATTCCTTGTCGAGGGCAAGCTTGATGTCGTGGTGGGTGGCTTCATCCACGATGGCATCGCTGCCGAAGTGCTGGCGCAGGAGTTTGCCGGCGGTGTGGGCGGCATGGACGGCGAGTTCGAGGTCGGTCATCGGGAAAGGATCTGGCGGTTGGAATGGAGTTCGGTGATGGCGTCGACAAGCTGGAGCGAAAGCTCGTGCTTGGAGGCGAGGGGAAGAGATTCCGTGCGGTCGGGATACACAAGCAGAACCTGATTGTGGTCCGAGTCGAAGCCGATGCCGGCCTGCGAGACATCGTTGGCGATGACCAGATCGCAACCCTTGCGGTCGAGTTTTCCGCGGGCATTTGCCTCGAGGTTGTCGGTTTCCGCGGCGAAGCCGATGAGGGTGCCGGTGAATCCGAAGGGGTTCCGCGCGGAGCCGAGGATATCCTTCGTGGGGACGAGTTCGA
>CAXTTX010000033.1:0-10408 GCA_964247045.1 uncultured Verrucomicrobiales bacterium
CGGATGGCCGCGAACGTCAAAGGTGAAGGTCCGGCATTTCGGGCAAGGTTCGCCCCCGTCTTCCAACGCCAACGGCGTTGAATCCTCCAGCCCGGTGTTGGCGCGAGTGGGAACCGCGTGGCGCCTACCCCGGGTAAGGCAGATGAAATATCCGAACCACAACGTGGTTCCGTACTGGTCGGGCAAGGTTCATCAACGGCTTCCAACTACCTTCACGACAATTCTGAAGCTGGAGATCATAAAGTGAGAGGACGCTTGTTTCCCGCCCCATGATCCGGCAATGTCGCACCATGGAATCCGCACCCAACCCGCGCCCGGAAGTCGCCATCGTCGCATGGATCATCTGGTTCTCCATCCTGAGCGGCTTGATGGTGATCCAGTTCGTCGTCGGTGGTGGGGTTCCCGGCGGTGAGGACAAGGGCTCCCCGCAAGTCATCTACTACGCGATCACCGCTGGCGTGGCCATGGTCGCTCTCGGCATCCGCACCCTCGTTCTCCCAAACCTCCGCGAAATCCGGCAAAAGATGTCTGCCATGATCATCGGCGTCGCGATCTCCGAAAGCATCGGCATCATCTGTGCCATCGCCGTCGACAAGCAATTGGGACAAACCCGCCTCGTGATGTTCGCCACCTCCGTCTGCTGCATCCTCGCCTACGCGCCCTATTACATGAAGCCGGGCGACGAGCCCGGCAGCGGTTTCCGGGAAGGCTGAGGACCCCTCTTCAAAGCAGCAACCGCATTGCCTACGCTCTGCTCCGGCTAAAATCCTGCGGATTGTTCCGTTGCGGTCCGGCTGGGGCAGTCCCCCCAACCTCAACCGCCCAAGGTCCCACTCACCGCCGCTCTCCCCGCCGTCGAGGGTCGGAGCCGCATTCACTCCTGCAATCCGGACGCAAAAATCTGGCCCCCAGGCACTTGCAACAATCGATATTGGCAGACGCCCCGTCGGTTGAGACACGGCCCCGGATTCTCTACAATCTGCGGATGCCAACTTCCATCCGCCCCCTCTCACCATCCACGCCCGCTCGTCAGATCCGAAAGCGGTCGTCCCATCGTTCCCGATCCCGCACCCTCTCCGGCCTCTCTTTCTTGCATCGTGGGTCTTCGGATCTCGGGTCTTCACCCGAAACAAATCTCAAAAGAGTTGGCTTTTGTTGCAATTTCCCCGCCCCGCCATCCGCCTCGTCTCCATCCCATCGACGCAACCATCTGAATCCAAGTTCCTTCCGCCAACCCACTGCATGGTCCCCTGAATCCGGCCCCAACCTCCCCATCGACAAAAATCGACAAAAACACTGCTGGAAACTGCTGCTACGCCACGGAATCTGCAAATTCACCCCCGTTTTTGACGCGGAATCCCGCCAAAATCACGGCTCTTTCAGCTCACATTGGATCAAAGTCCCGGTTCCGGCCATGTTCGCCTGTGGCTCCCATGGTGGTTCCTCTTCCCTCCTGATCTCCCCGGATTTGACCGGCCCTCACTTCGGAATCTCGTTCAGCGTATACCACGCCTCCGGATGCCAGAGCGCTTGCCCGCTACCCGAGTTCACCCCCTTCGCCGTCAGGTGATGGATCTCCCCGCGCACCAACCCGTCCACCTTGAGCCGGACCGATTTCTTATCCGCGGAAACCGTCGCCGCCGTGATCACCGGTTTCGATTGATCAACCTCCGGGCTGCCATACTCCGCCTGATAGACATACGTGAAGGCATCCATCCCATAACTCGCCGGATTGCCCGCGGTGGATGCATCCACTGCCTCGGTGAAAGTGAGCGTAAAGCCATCGGTGTTCGCCTTCATCGTCTGGATCTCAAACGGCGTCTTGCCCGTCCACTTCACCCGCTCGAAGGTAAAGGGCTTGCTCCCCCGCGACGCCCAGCCGCGGTTCGAACCACCGACAAAAAGCACGCCCGCCTCTTCATCCAGCCGCACCGGGATAAGCCCCGCCTCGAAACCTTCCAGCAAGTGGAAGACCGCCCCCTGATAGAGACCGTTCACCTTCTCCAAACAGACGCGCTGCACCTGCGAGTGCGTTTGCTCGCCGACATAAAGCTGCTCCGGCCACGGACCGAACTTGCCGCCGCTGGTGTCGCACGCGATGCCGGTCGGCGATTGCCCGACTTTCCCATGCGGAAAAACCACCGCGGGAGGAATGAACTCCGGATGCTTCGTCCGCTCGACGAGGATCCGCGACTTGTCATCAACCTCCGGCGGCGCGGGGAAATTGCTAACCAGCTTGTAGAACTTGTTGCCGGAGGGATTCCCCTGGAAAGAGCCGGGCTTGAGCCACTTCAGCGAGGACGAGCCGTTCCACGGCCCCTGGTTGTCCGTGTAGAAGGCATCCCCGGCGGCATTGAAGCCGATGCCACCCGGCGAGCGGATACCGGAGCAGGTCGGGATCATCTTGCCATCCGGCGTGACCCGGACGCACCAGCCGCGCCAATCGGACTCGGCGGTGAAGGAACCGGTCAGGCAGAGCACCACCCAGACGTCCCCATTCTTGTCCGGGGTGCTGCCGAAGGCATACTCATGGTAATCGCCCTTGATCCCCCAGCCACCGCCGATGGTTTCGAAGGTATCGGCGATGCCATCCCCGTCGCTGTCCTTGATGCGGCTGACCTCCGGGCGCTGCGTGAGATACAGCGAACCATCCTTCCAGAACATGCCAAGCGGTTCGTGGAGCCCTTGGGCGAACTTCTTCCAACTGACCTTCGAGAGATCATCCCCATACGCTCCGGAGCAGATCCAGAGATCCCCGCGGCGCGTCGTGACCGCCACCTTCTGGTCCGGCATCAGGGCAATGGACCCGATCTCCATGACCTCCCCCGGCGGCAGCGGGATTTCCTGCCGCGTGTAGAAATCGGATTGCGAGGCCGCGTTGGAAAGAGCGGCGGTGAAAAACAGGGTAAGGAAAAAGCGCATGAGATTCTAACTCTATTGACGGTTTGTGACCGCCGGTGGGTTTCAGAAGGTGTTTTACTTCCAGCGGTAGGTGAGCGTGGTGGCCTGACCCGGCGTGAGCTTCACCGACTTGCCTTGCAGCGGTGTATCTACCGCACTGATCACAAGATTATCCAAGGGGCCGTCGGCGACCCGCAGTTCAAGCGGCTGCCCACCACCCAGCGAGAGCTTCCTGACAAGCGCACCCGGTCCCGCGCTCCACGAGTCCAGCAGGATCTGCTCCCCGATCTGGACCGAAAAGGTCGGGTTGCCGGTGGCGTCCAGCTTGTACCCGCGGAAGCGGGCATTGGAGGGAAACACCGGCGTCCTCGTGAGGTTCACCACCTTCTCGCCGGCCGGTGGCTGGCTGTCGGTGCCGCGCTCGATCCACTTGGCTCCGCCATCGAGGAATTCGCCGGTCCAGATGAGTTCCGGAGCCATGTTGTCCGCGGACCAGGCGAGGTTCACGCCACCCGGGAAGCCCACGCCGATGGCGCGTGGCGTGGTCCCGGCGATGAAATTCCGATAGATCACGGGGCGGTTGCCGGAAGGAGTGATGGGAATCGGCTCGCGGACCTTCCCGCCTTTCGTGCTCTTTTCCTCGGTCAGCCATTTCCAGCCCTTGTCGCCCGGTCCTTTCCAACCCAGGGAGATCCCTTGCTTGTCGGAGAGTTCCAGGAACTCCACGCGAAAGGGATGGCTGCCTTTCGTCAGTTTCACCTTCGCCAGCTTGGCCCGCGAGCCATTCATCGGACCCGCGCCCTGGATTTCCACCAACCGCTTCTCATCGACGAAGACGGCGGCCGCATCATCGACATCCAACAGGAACTGGTATTCACCGTCCGCCGGGGCCGCGAAGGACGCCGTCCACACGATCGCGAAATTATCCTCAAACGGGGAATCCTTCAGGCTGATGATCCCATCGTGCTCTTCCTCCACGTTGGTGGCCTTCTCTTTTGTGAAGTCCGGAAGGTTGCTCCACTTGCCCGAGTAGGCTTGGGAAAGCAGGTTGGTAAGCGCGGTCTTCTCCAACGGCAGCGGGTGGAGCTTCAGGATTTCCTCCGCCGTCCACGCCGTGCCGCGGTCGCTGATGGAGGCGCGGATGGCTTTCACCTGATCCGGGGTGACCGCAGAAGACTGGTTCCCCCAGGAGGAGCGCACGTAGGTGAGGATCGCGGCGACCTGGTCATCCGGCAAGGTGCCGCCCTGCGGGGGCATCTCCAGATTGTAGGTCTTGCCCAGCACATCGACGGGACCGGTCAGGCCCTTGAGGACGACCTTGATGGAACGGTCCGCGTCGCCATTCACCCAAGGACTGCCAGCGAGTGGAGGGAAGGTGCCGCCGGTGGCCCCGTTGCCATCCGCGCCGTGGCAGGCGGAACAATAGAGCGTGAAAAGCTGCTGGCCGTCTTGGGCGGCCAGCGGAGCCATCAGGCCCGGAAACAGGAAAAGAAATCGGCGTCGCATGGGTTGTGGTGGCGGATGCTACAGGGGGAATACTCGTTCGTATGCCCCCATTTCGGGGGTCAATTACACCCGGAGAAACGCCATTCTTGCCCGAAACCCGCCACGCTTTCCAAAGAAAGCCAGTCTGGTCCTGAAAAATTGAGCCTATCGCTTCGCTTTCACCGGAGGAGGGGGCGCGTTCAGCGACTGGTGGAAGCTGTCCTTGGCATCCAGCGAGAGCACGAACTGCGTGAGCAGGTCGATGATGTGCTGGATGTCATCCAGATGGGCCGTTTCGACCACGGAGTGCATGCAGCGCAACGGCAGGGACACCAGCGCGCTGGGAACGCCCTCGCGGGAGTGGAAGATCTTGTCCGTATCGGTGCCGGTGAAGCGGCTGCTGGCCTCGTGCTGGATCGGGACTTTCCCTTTGGCGGCGACCTCGATCAGGCGCTTCACCACCAGCGGGTGATTGGCGGTGCCGTGGGAGAGGGTAGGCCCTCCACCGAGGTTGACCCGGCCGAATTTGTTAGGGTCGATGCCCGGGGTGTCCGTGGCGTGGGTGACATCCAGGCAGACGCAGACATCCGGCTTGAGGCGGTAGGTTGCCATCATCGCGCCGTTGCCGCCGATCTCCTCCTGCACGGCGTTGAGGCAGATGAGCGTGAAGCCCATCTTCTTCTTTTGCGCGCCAATGCGCTTCATCACCTGTGCGATGATGTAGCCGCCGATACGGTTGTCCAGGGCACGGCCGATGATGCGCTTGTGGGCAAGCTCCAGGGGACCATACAGGTAGACGGCGGGATGACCGACGCGTATACCCATCTCGGTGACTTCCGCCGCGTTGGAGGCACCCACGTCCACCCACAGCTCATGCACGGCGGGGGATTTTTCGGAACCCACCTCATCGCGCCGGAGGTGGATGGCGGTATTTCCAATGATGCCGGTGACTTCGCCCTTTTCGCCGAGGATACAAATGCGTCGGCCGCGCGCCGTCGCCGCGTCCGATCCACCCACGCGGTCGATGCGGAGGAAGCCGCGGTCGTCGATATGCTTGATCATGTAGCCGATCTCATCGGCATGTGCCTCCAGCATCACGATGCGGTCTGTCTTGCCGGGGAGCTTCGCCCAAGTGGAGCCGTAGGCGTCGCAATCGACTTCAGGAGCGTGGTCCCGGATCCAGTCGGCCCAGACCTGCTGGCCGCGCATTTCGAAGCCGGTGGGGCTGGGGGTTTCGAGAAGGTGGAAAAGGAATTCGCGGTCGTCTTTGGTCATGGAATTTTGCAAGCTTGGTTGTCAGGTTTCAGGGTAGAAAATTGCAAATCAGAAAGTGCCGTTCAGCTTGCGGCCGATCCAGAAGATACCAAGGAGGGCAACGAGTGCCGCGACAGTGGCCCAGTGGGACCAGAGGGGGATCCGGTTTTCGAGGGGACGCGGCTCGGGCAGCGCGGTGATTTCCTTCACCAGGTCGGCAAGCTGGGCGGGCTGGATGACGCGGCCCTTGGAGACCTTCGCCATTTCCTCCAGGACCTCCGGGCGGGCGGGTTGGCCGACTTTTTCGATCTCCACGCCCTGCGCGAGGATGGTGGTTTCGAGAGGCTTGTCCTCGGCACCCGCAACGGTGGCGCGGAGTTTCCACGCGCCGGGCAGGTCGGCCTTGAAGCGGCCGTTGAAGGCACCCCAGGCGGTTTCGTTTTTCTGGAGATCGATGCGCTGGGTGCGGCCGTCCGGGGCGGTGATGTCCACGAAGACGGAGCCCTCCTTGAGCGGCGCGCCGTTGGGGTCGAAGGCATTGGCATTGAGCGTGACGGTGGAGCCTGGCTCCGGACGCTCGGGGTTGAAGAAGATCCGCACCCGCTGGCCGGCGGCCATGTTGCGCTGATAGGACATCCAGCGGGCAACCTGGCCCCAGAAGCGGTAATGATAGAGATCCTCCACGCCGCGGCGCCAGCGCCACGCGGAATCGATGCCCATGAAAAGGACCTTGCCATTGCCCGCGGGCTTGGTCACCAGAAGCGGCACCGGGCCGAATTTCCCACGGCGGTTGCCATGGACGGCCAGGACTTCCGCGCCGCCCTTCGCCTTGATCACCGGCGCGTGCCAGTAGAAGCCGGGAAGCCGCCGCCAGATGTCGGGGTTTTCCTCCTCGTTGTTGCCCAGCATCGTGAGCAACGAGGTGCGGCCCTCCGTGGTAAGGGTAAGCGGAGAGGGCAGCGATTCCGACATGCCCTGCTTGTTCCCGTCATCGAGGATCACCGGCATCAGGTCGGAAAGATCGGTGTCCAGAAGGGAAAACTCGTTGCCCTGCGGGCCGGGCATGAAGATCAGCCCGGAGGCCTGGTTTTCAACGAGACCGCGGATGAGCGTGCATTGCTCTTTCGTGAGCTGGCCGGAGCCGGAGCCGACATCGCCGAGGAAGATGACATCGTATTTCGCGAGGTCCTCGAGCTTGGAGGGGAACTCGCTGATGTAGTCCGGTCCCTCGCCGGCACCGAGTTCCGGTTGCAGCAGGAGGCAGGAAAGCTCGACGCCAGGGTCACGCGAGAGCGCGTTTTTCAGGAAGCGGTATTCCCAGCGGGGCAGGGTCTCTATCAGCAGGACGCGGATTTTTTCCGGCCTGCCGGCGATGGTGAACTTGCGGGCGTTGTTGGAAGAAACCAGTTCGCCATCGGCCACGGGGACGGAGAGCTCCAGCGTGGAACCGCCTTCTTTTTCAAGCCGCCAGAGGATCGAGTCATAGGTCTCCGCGTTCGGCGGAATGACGATGTCCTTCGTGCGCTCGTGACCGGCCTCGTCGCGCAGGCGGACGATCGTGCGCACCTGCCGGTCCAGCGAGGAACGGATGGTGAAGGGGATCTGCACGTTTTCCCCGACGATGCCGTAGGTCGGTGCGGTCACCGAAAGCAGGTCGAGATCGGGCAGCCGCACCTTGCTGCCGACGGGGATAGGGAAGAGCGGGATGCCGCGGAGGCGGAGCTTCTGCGCGGCGGCGACGGGCGGCTGGCCGAGGTTGTAGTCGCCATCGCTCAGCATGACGATGGCGCGGAGGTTCGTTTGCTTGGCCAGGAGATCGGCGAGCGGGGCCTCGAGATCGGTTCCCGCGATGGCGCCGTTTTCCGCAGGCGGCGTGGCGAAAGGCGTGGTGACAACCTCGTTGGCCCCATTTGCCTCAAGCGGTTTCCAGATATCCGAAGCGAGCGACTTCTTCACCCAATCCGCCCGCGAGACGATTTCCATTTTGTCCGACAACACGGGCGGCAGCGCCGCGTCCACCGTCGTCATCGATTTGGAATCATCCCACAGGATCGCGATCTGCGGCTTCGTTCCCGGATGGATGATCGTCAGCCATTCCGGTTGCCAGAGGAGCGTCACCACCGTGACGGCGGCGAGGAAGCGGAGCATCTCCAAGCCCGCCGTGCGTCCCGGGTGAAGACTGCGCCGCCAGGAAACCACGCACAACACTCCCACCAGGATCAGGGCAATGATGCCGATCCAGAGGGTGAGGGGTGTGGGTGTGAGATGAAGCACCGGCGGAAGGACTTAGATGGTAGCCTGCTTGGGAAGGACGTGCGGATGGGTCTTTCTAGGCAGGCAGAGGATCGCCTCGGTGATGAGGAAGACGAGAACGGCCACGAGGAAGGCGCGCCAGACGTCCTTGGAAAGGGAGGGGTCGCTGGCTTGGCCGGCTTGATCCAACAAGGTGTAGCGCGTGCCTTCGAGGGCTTCGTCGAGTTGCTCGCGGGTGAGGATCTCCGGATTGTCTTCCTGCGCGGGACGGTTGACGGCGAGCAGCCGTTCGCCAAAGCGGAAGATGCCGGCCTCGTGTTCGGCATTGGCGGCGTCCGGTGTCCCGTAGTCGTCCAAACGGACGCGGCTTTCACCGGGGAAAGGTTGGGCGGCATCGGTGCCGACGGTGGCCAAATACGAGGCATCGAAACGATTGGCACCCGCGGCGATGATTCGTTGCACGGCTGGCAGAAGCACATCGGCGTCGCCGAGATTCGACCAGGTATAGTCCGGCAGCGAGCCGATGAACCACGCGGTGCCGTGGTCCACGATGCGCCGCGTGATGAAGGGTTCCCCATCCTCCCATCGGGCGAGGGCCGTGGCGTCTCCCAAAGGTGTCTGGCGGCGGATTGCCTTGAGGCGCTCCGCGGGGATGGGCGTGCCATCGATGCCATCGCGCAACGGGCCATCGCTGTGGTTCCAATCCTTCAGGATGAAAAATTTCCCGGCGGGAGATTCGGAAGGCGCGGACCATTTCAGATCGGCGAAGCTCGCGTCCGAGGTGACACCGGAGGGGAAGAAAATCACATGGCCGCCCGCGGTGAGGTAGCGGTCGACCACCTCATAGACATTGCCGGTCGGCAAGGGACAGGCCCAGAGGATGGTGGAAACATCCGCGGTCGGGAAATTCGCGAGGTTCTCGGGAGCCACACGCTCGGTCGTCTGGTTGCCGAATCCGGGAGGCGCTGCGGCCAGCGCCAGGTAATCCGCGGCCTCTCCCGGTGGAGCGACCACGATGGACTTCACCGGGCGCGCTGGGCCGTAGGCGAAGAAGGCCGCGTTGTCCCGCGAGTTCCCATCGGAGGGGATTGAAAGCCAGCCGTAGCCGGTCTCGCTGCCGGATGGCAGGGGCACGCGTTTCTGAAAGCGGAGCGACTGACCGGGCAGCGTGAGGTTCTCCGTGGTGCGGCTGTTGTTGAGGTTGGTGGTGAGGGGCAGGTTCACCGAGCCGCGCGAGTCCGCCCCGCGCAGGATCTCGAGGTCCAGCAGCATTTCGTCTCCCGCCCGTCGCGCGCCTAACAGACGGATGGCGGTGTTGGTCGCCGTGGTGCCGGTGATGGAAAGCACGCGGACAGAAGGCTTCTGCCGCAGCGTGCCGAGGCTCGCGCGGGCCGCTGCCCAGCGTTCGTCATCAGGCCGCCAGTTCGAGGCCTGGAGATCGGAGGCCAGCCAGATCTCGGAACGTCCGGCGGTGTCCTCCAGAAACTCGGCGGCGCGCGTCAGCAGGATCGGGAAATCCGCGGCGGTGTCGGTGGGTGCCGTGGCGGAAAGATCGGCCAGCGTCTCCGGGGATGGAATTTCCTGCGGTTTCTTGCTCGCGCTGTCGATGAGCACCAGTCTTGCCCCGCCAAGGCTCTTCATCGCGTCACGGACTTTCTCAATGACGATCTGCCGCCGCGGCTCCAGCCCATCACCCGGCCGCGCCTCCATCGACGCGGAACGATCCAGCAAAAGAACGACCGTGTCGATCGATCCACCGCCCCAGCCGATGAGCCCTGAAACCACCGGTCTCGCCGCGGCGAATGCCAGCGCGGCGAGCGCGAGTGCCCGGCAAGTGAGTATAACAATATGCCGCAGCTTCTTCTTCCCCCGCGACTCTCGTGTCGCCTTGAGCAGGAACTGCATCGCCGCCCACTGGATCGTCTTGTGCCGGCGGCGGTTCAGCAAGTGAATGACAACCGGAACAGCTGCGGCAAGCAGACTCCATAACAACAGCGGATTGAGAAAAAGCATGCCCGGCTGTCAGTGTTTGGACTTGGGCAACCGTGCCGTGAGAAATTCCCGCAACAGCGGCTCCAGCGGGGTGTCGGTGGTAACGAGCTGATAGTCCGCCGAGGCGTCGTGGCACTTGGCGCGGACATTCGTCAGGAAGTCGCGCAGCGCGGCCTTGTATTCATCCACGATCAAGTTGGGTTCGGCGACGATGGCGGTGCCGTCCTCCATATCGACGAACCGGTGCGGCCTTTCAAATTCGAAGCTGATCTCCTGCGAATCCATGAGATGGAAGACGGAGATGTCGTGCTTTCGATAACGCAAGTGTTGGAGGGCGTCACCGAGAGCGTTGGTATCCGTGAAAAGGTCGGATAGGATCACCACGAAAGCCCGCTGGCTGATTTTCTCCGCGATGGTGTGCAAGGCCGCGAGCAGACCCGTTTCACCGGCCGGATGAACCTTGCCGAGCGTGGTGAAAAACCGCTCCAAGTGTGCCGCCCGCCGGCTTGGCGGCACCTCCAGA
>CAXTTX010000033.1:10418-13727 GCA_964247045.1 uncultured Verrucomicrobiales bacterium
CAGATGCAGCTTGTCCGTGCAGACCGAGAGTCCCGCGGCATCGCCCTGGTTCACCAGCAGATAGGCCAGCGACGCTGCGATCCTGCGCGCGCACTGGATCTTCGGTTCGCCCTTGCCGGAAAAATTCATCGACCCCGACGCATCCACCACGAAGTAGGCGCGCAGGTTCGTGTCCGCCTCGAATTCCTTGATGTAAAACCGGTCGGAACGGGCAAACGCCTTCCAGTCCAGACGCCGCGTGTCATCTCCGGGGACATACTTGCGGTATTCCGCGAACTCCACCGAGGAACCCCGGTGCGGTGAACGGTGCTTCCCCGCCACGTTGCCCATCATCGGCACGCGCGATTCAATCGGCAGCGAGCCGAGCCGCGAGAGCATCGCCTGGTCGAGGAAGGTGTGGGCGCTCATTCTTTAGATTCCAGAAACCGCGGGCAAGATTCAGTCTTCCGACATTTCCTTGATCAGACGTTCCACGATCTTTTTCGAAGTCATCCCTTGCGACTCAGCGGAGAAGTTCGTGATGACGCGGTGATTCAAAACTGACGGTGCGACCGCCTGGATGTCTTCCAGCGAGGCCATGTAGGAGCCACGCAGCGCGGCGCGGGATTTCGCACCGAGGATCAGGTATTGCACGGCGCGCGGTCCGGCTCCCCAGCCGACGGTTTCCTTGATCCACTGCGGGGACTCGGGCTCGCCCGGGCGGGTCCGGCGGACGATCCGCACGGCATAGTCGTAGATGTGGTCCGGAACAGGCACGCGGCGGACAAGTTGCTGGAAGGCGATGACCTTCTGGCCGTCGAGGAGGTGGTTCAAGGTCTGGCGGGCGGTGCCGGTGGTGGCCCGGGCGATCTCCTTTTCCTCGGCGGCGCTGGGGTAGCCGACCTCGATTAGGAACATGAAACGGTCGAGTTGGGCTTCCGGCAGGGGGTAGGTGCCTTCCTGCTCGATCGGGTTTTGGGTCGCCAGGACGAAAAACGGCGGCTGCAGCGTGTAGGTATTGCCGAGCACGGTCACCTTGTTCTCCTGCATGGCCTCCAGCATGGCGGACTGGGTTTTCGCCGGCGCGCGGTTGATTTCGTCCGCCAGGACGATGTTGGCAAAGACCGGGCCCTTCACGAATTCGAACTCCCGGCGGCCACCCACGCCGGATTCCTGGATGATGTCCGTCCCCGTGATGTCGGCCGGCATCAGGTCCGGCGTGAACTGGATCCGGTTGAAACTCAGGTCCAAAGTCTGCGCCACCGAGGAAACCAGCAGCGTTTTCGCCAAACCCGGTACTCCCATGAGCAGTGCATGGCCCCGCGCGAACAGGCAGATTGCCAACTGCTCGATCACGGTTTCCTGACCGACGATGGCCTTGGAAAGCTCCGCGCGGAAGGCTTGGTAGGTTTTTCCGAGTTCGTCGATGGCGGCGACGTCGTCGGGCGGGAGGGTGTGGCCGGGGTCTGGGGTGGAATCCATGGGTGATCGTTGCAGGTGAAGCTAAAAGGCGTGCCCGTTTTGTCGAGAAGGGATGTCCCGGCGGATGGCAACCGGATACGGTGGGGTGGGAACCAAATTTTTACGTCATCGCGGGAAAAATCCGGCTTCCTGGCGGGAAAATTTTCCATTTCCGGCTTGCCAGCCCCCCGGCGTCTGCTAAACCACCCGCCCCGCGAGCCGCCGGAGAGATCCGGACGGCCCCTCGTGGTCACGCGAAATTCACGCACATTATGGCACGTATCCTAGGCATTGAAATCCCCAATGAGAAGCGCATCGAAGCTTCTCTGCCCTACATGTTTGGCATCGGTCGCCCGACGGCGGCGAAGATCCTCGAACACGCGGGAATCGACCCGAACATCCGCACCGGTCAGCTCAGCGAGGACCAACTCGTGCGCATCTCGCAGGTGATCCAGGCTGAAAACATCATCGTTGAAGGCGACCTCCGCCGCGAGCGCCAGTCGCAACTCAAGCGCCTGACCTCCATCAACTGCTACCGCGGTATCCGCCACAAGCGCGGCCTCCCCGTGCGTGGCCAGCGCACCCGCACCAATGCCCGCACCCGCAAGGGCAAGAAGAAGACGGTCGGCGTGAAGAAGTAATTTTTTTGTTATATCATGTCTGAAGAAACCACTAAAAATTCCGCCGCGGAACCGGCGGTTGAGCCCGTAGCAGCTCCGGCACCCGCAACCCCTTCCGCTCCTGAAGCGGCTGCCCCTGAGGCGCCGAAAAAGGAAGTCAAGCGCGACATCTTCGCCGAAATCGGCGGAGGCGAGGAAGAAGTCAAGATTCACAAGGCCAAGGGCTCCAAGAATATCATCCGCGGAATCGTCCACGTGACCGCGACTTTCAACAACACCCTCGTCAGCGTGACGGATGCCAATGGTAACTCGATCGGTTGGTCGAGCGCCGGCAAGATGGGTTTCAAGGGTTCCCGCAAGAGCACGGCCTACGCCGCTCAGGTGGTTTCCCAGGATGCCTGCCGCCAAGCCATGGGCCACGGCCTGAAGGAAGTCGATGTCCGCGTCAAGGGTCCGGGATCCGGCCGCGAGTCCGCCGTACGTGCCGTGCAAGGACTCGGTCTGGAAATCCTCTCGATCCGTGACGTGACCCCCATCCCGCACAACGGCTGCCGCCCGAAGAAGGCGCGCCGCGTTTAATCCAACTCCTCTCAGAAATTCACCATGGCTCGTTATACAGGACCACGCGCGAAGATCAGCCGCCGTTTCGGCGTCTCTCTCTTCGGCCCATCGAAGGCTTTCGAACGCCGCAATTTCCCGCCGGGACAACACGGCGTCCGCGCCGGACGCAAGAAGAAGAGCGAATACTCCGTCGCCCTCGGCGAAAAGCAAAAGCTCCGCTTCCAATACGGCGTTCTCGAGAAACAATTCCGCGGCTACTATGAGGAAGCCGCCCGCCGCCGCGGCGTCACCGGTGTCATCCTTCTCCAGCTTTTGGAGCAGCGTCTCGACAACGTCATCTACCGCGCCGGCTTCGGCAACACCCGCCAGGCAGCCCGCCAGATCGTCAACCACGGCCACATCCTCGTGAATGGCCGTTGCGTGGACGTCCCGAGCTACCAGATCAAGCCGGGTGATGTCATCAAGGTCGGCGGCAAGCCCTCCTCGCAACAACTCGTCGTCCGCATGACCGACCTCACCCAGGCAGCGCCGGGAGTCGATTGGCTCAACGTGGACAAGGACAAGCTGGAAGCCACCGTTTCCCGCGTCCCGGAGCGTGCCGACATCGATCCGCTCGTCAACGAGCAGCTCATCGTCGAGCTTTACTCCCGCTGAGTTTCCGGCATCCGCCGCAATTTGGTTTTCAAAA
>CAXTTX010000033.1:13737-20684 GCA_964247045.1 uncultured Verrucomicrobiales bacterium
GGACGAAAGTCCGGGCGTTTTTTGCTTTTGGAGAATGGCGGGCTTTTTGTCCGCTGGTCCCAAACGGACAAGCAATTCTTGAGGCCGGAGGAGAATTTGCTAAAATACCGTCATGACGAGCTTGGCAAAGGTCCGTGAGCAGGTTGACGAGCTTTCCCCTTGAGGATCGTCAGGGCCTGCTCGCTTATCTCATTCACTCTCTGCCGGAGCCTCCTTCCGGACCGCATGAGGAGGAGATTTTGCGACGGGAATTTGAAATGGATTCGGGAATCGTGAAACCCATTTCCCATGAGCAGTTCTTGAAGATGGCCAGGGAAGGGGAATGAGCATTGAGCACGCCCGGATATTTCCGGAACGACATCATTTTGATCGTCTCGGGAAGAAGGAGAAGCAATCTCCGGCGGTTTCCCGTGAATGTTCTTTTCAGGGTGTTTCCAGCGGAAATCCGCATCACGTCATCCGTCATAATAGCAGAGATCCCGGATACGGTTCCCGTCGCCAGTAGGTCCACAGCCGTCAAACTTGCTGAAGCGTGTTGGAGGCCCGTGGGAAAGGTTTGCCTCGCCCGCAGGCTTAGGCATGAATCCCGCTGAGACACCCGCCCTTCACCCGCCCGATGAAATCCCTCCTCCAGAACGCCTACATGCTGGCGACGACCTTCGGCTTCGATCCTCGGAGGACCCTCCACGCGCTGCGCGACCTGCCGGACTATTTCCGCGACCGGGATGAACTGAAACGGCAAATGTCATCCCTCGCGGAAACTCCGTTTCCCTTCGGGAAAAGCTACGAAAGCAGCGGCACTGCCTCCGGGGCCTACTTCCATCAGGACCTGCTGGTGGCCCGCCGCATCCACGCGAACTCCCCCGAGCGCCATGTGGACGTCGGCTCGCGCGTCGATGGCTTCGTGGCCCACGTTGCTGCCTTCCGCTCCATCGAGGTCATCGATATCCGCCCGCTCACGAGCAAGATCCCCAATGTCTCTTTCACGGAAGCGGACTTCATGAAGCCCCTCCCGGACCATCTCACCGGCTACTGCGATTCCGCGTCCTCTCTCCACACCATGGAGCACTTCGGCCTCGGCCGATATGGCGATCCGGTCACCGTCGATGGTTACCTGTCCGGAATCGAAAACCTGCACCGTCTTCTGAAACCCGGCGGCAAGCTCTACTTCTCCGTGCCCATGGGTCCACAGCGCGTCGAGTTCAACGCCCACCGCGTTTTCTCAACCGCCTACCTTCTGGAGTTGTTCCAATCCCGCTACCGCATCGACCGGTTCTCCTTCGTCGATGACGCGGGCGACCTCCACGAGGATGTCCCGCTCGCGGAGAGGGATGTCCGTGAAAACTTCCGCTGCCACTATGGCTGCGGCATCCTGGAGATGACCAGGCTCTGAAAGGCGCCTCAGTCCTCCCCGTGCCCTTTTGCATCAAGCGGCAATGGCACGTGGTCCCTTTCCAGGATCATCCACTCGACAAGCTCCTTCTGCAGGATCTTCCGGACGTTCAGGAAATTCGGCTTCTCGGCGAGATTCACCAGCTCCGAAGGATCCGCCTTGAGGTCGTACAGTTCGAAGATGGGCTTCGATTTGGAGAGGTAGATCCGGCGGAAGGTTTCCGAAAGCTTGCCCTTGGAGTCGGCCAGCGCGATCGAGCGCCAGGCATGGCTGGTCTTGAAATCGATCGGCACGTAGGGGAGGCTGGGAATCGCGTTGTAGATCAACTTGTAGCGCTCGCCGATGACGGTGCGGATCTCATCATAGGCCGCCGAGTCGATCGGTAATCCGGTGTGCGCGGAGCGCTCCGCGAAAACGTGGGTCCGCGGCGTGAATGGCTGGCCCTTCAACAGCGGCAGGAACGACAGGCCGGTCATGTCCTCGGGCACCGGCAGGCCCACGGCCTCCAGCATCGTGGGCGCCAGGTCCTCGCCGGAAATGAGCGCGTTGGACACCTTCGGCGCGGCCACTCCGGGCCAGCGGACGAGCAGCGGCACATTCACCCCGCTCTCGTAGAGGGTGCCCTTGCCGCGCAAGGTCGACGAACCATTGTCCGACATGTAAATGACGATCGTATTGGAAGCGAGGCCCCGCGTTTGCAATTCCGTCAGCACCTGTCCGACGTAGTAGTCGAGGCGCGTCACCTCGTCATAGTAGTTCGCCAGATCCTTGCGCAGCAGGGCGGTGTCCGGATAGTGGGCAGGCAATTTCAGCTTGGCCGGGTCATGTTTGACGGGGTGGAAAGCCTCATCCCAAGGACGGTGTGGATCGGAGAATCCGACCTGCACGAAGAAGGGTTGCCCGGCCGGCGTGTAGTCGAGAAACGCGCGGAACTGGTCCACGGAGGCGACCGCGCGGACGTTCCCGTTGGGGCCGGCGGCGGTTTGGAAAACATCCACCCGCTCCGCCGTGTTCCGCAAATGGTAGCGGTTGTTTATCTCGTTGATCCAGGGATCGGAATCGCCGTCGAGGTGGGCGGAGCGGCCGACGAGACCGGTCCGGAAGCCCAGATCGCTCCTCAGGATTTCAGGAAAGAGGATCGCCTCACGCTGCAGGGGCAGGGTGAAAAGCGTTTGCTGCAAGGCGGACGGCGAGCGCCCGGTCAATATCGACTTGCGGGCCGGAGCGCATTGCGACGCCGTGGCATACATGCGCGTGAACCGCACCGATTCCGCGGCCAGTTGGTCGAGCTTCGGCGTCTTCACGTTCGGGTCGCCCGCGCAGTGCATGTGCTTGCCCGACTGGTCGTCGGAAAGGATCAGCAGGATGTTCGGATGGGTCTGGGCATCCGCCCGCGCGGCGGGGGAACCTGCCAGTAGGAACAGGACGAAGACAGGGGTGAGCACTTGGAATGGGGAACGCATGGCGATCGGGAGTATCGGCGGTTTCAATTCAATCTTCGGAACCGGAGTTCACGGTGGAGAGCGGCAGCGGGAGGTAATCCCGTTCAAGGATCATCTTCTCCAACATGACCTTCTGGAGATTCTGGCGGGCCTCGAGGTAGGACGGATTGTCCGCGAGATTCACGAACTCCCCGGGATCGTTCTGGAGATCGTAGAGTTCGAACATGGGCTTGGTTTCGTAGAAGTAAAGGCGGCGGAAAGGCTGTGGAAGCTTGCCCTTCTTGTTGGCATTGATGACCGAGTCCCAGGCCTTGGTGCCGTTCAGGCCCAGCGGGGTGAACGGTTGCCGCGGGATGGCGTTGTAGATGAGCTTGAAGCGTTCCCCGACCACGGTCCGGATTTCATCATAGGTCGCGGAGTTTTTCGGCAGGCCCACGTGGGGTCCGCGTTCCGCGAAGACATGGGTGCGCGGGGTGAAGGCCTGGCCCTTCAGCAGCGGCAGGAAGGATTGGCCCGTCATGTCGGCGGGAATCGGCAGATCGTTCGCCGCGAGCAGGGTGGGGGTGAGATCCTCGCCGGACACGAGCGCGTTGGTGACGCCGGGTGTCACCACGCCGGGCCAGCGGATCATGAAGGGCACGTTGATCCCTTTCTGATAGAGCGTGCCCTTGCCCCGCGGCACGGCGGCACCGTTGTCGCCCATGAAGATGACGATGGTGTTTCCGTCCAGGCCGCGATCCTTCAGCATGTCCAGGGCAACACCAAAATAGGAGTCCATCCGGGCGACCTCGTCGTAATAGTTCGCGAGATCCTCGCGCATCAGCGGGAGGTCCGGGCAATCGGGTGGCAGGACGATTTTCGCGGGATCATGTTTGACCGGGTGGGGCGTCTTGTCCCAGCCGCGGTGGGGATCGGAGAAGCCCAGCTCCACGAAGAAGGGTTTGTCTTGCGGCACCTTTTTGAGAAAGGTTTCGAACTGCGTCACGCACATGATCGCGCGCGGGTCGCCGTCCGGACCGGAAGCGGAATGATAAAAATCGACCCGTTCGGCAGTGGTCCGCAGATGATATTTTTCCGCGATCTCGCCGAGGGTGGGTTCGAATCTTCCGTCGAGGTGCGGATCCCGGCCGGCGAAGCCGGTGAAGTAGTTGGCGCCGCTTTTGAGCAGTTCCGGCAGCGTGATCGCGTCCCGCTGGAGCGGAACCGTGAAAAGCGTCTGTTGGAGGGCGACCGGGGAGCGGCCGGTCAGCAAGGATTTCCGGGCCGGCGCACATTGCGGGGAGGTGCAGAAGGCGCGCGTGAAACGCATCGACTCCGCGGCGAACTGGTCCAGCCGCGGCGTCTGGATGCTGGTGTTTCCCGACACGCCCATGTGTACCGCGGACTGGTCGTCCGAGAGAACGATCAGGATATTTGGTGCGGCGGAGAGGATCCCTGGAAGGGCTGCCAGCAGACACGAGGCCAGCAGACGCAAGGGGAGGGAACGGGAAAGGATTTTCACGGGCATTTCGGTCTGGGATGATCCGCCAGCGGATCGGAAAGCGGATGATGGAATTGGGAATTAAAAGCGTCCGGAACCGGCCAAAACGCCCGCTCTAACAAAATCGTGCGGATTGCCCGTTGGTGGCGGGCTTCGTCACATTCAGGCGATTCTCGAGACGCGCATGCGTTCCGCGGTGACGAGCGCCTTGAAGCGCGAGTAGTCCTCCTCCCGGGTGGTCGAGTGGAGCATGTGGGAGTAGCGTTTCCAGTGCCGCATTTCCTCAAGTGCGTTGGCCATCCGCAGGTCGATGACTTCCTGGCTATCCGTGCCACGGCCGGACAGACGTGAGAGAAGCTCTTCCTCGTTCGGCGGCAGCACGAAGATGTCCACGAACGCGCGCCGGATGGCCTCGTCCTCACAGGTGCGGACCTGGTCGGCGCCCTGGACATCGATGTCCATCACGACGTCCGTCCCGGCCTGGAGGTGGGAAAGGACCTCCGACTTCAGCGAGCCGTAGAGGTTGCCGTGGACCACGGCGTGTTCGAGGAAGTCCCCCGCCTCCATGCGGTGGAAGAAATCCTCCTTGCTGAGGAAATGATAGTCCTTGCCATTTTCCTCGCCGGGACGCGGCGGGCGCGTCGTGCAGGAGATGGAATAACGGACCTCGCCCGAATTGGCGAGCTGCCTGCAGAGCGTGGTCTTGCCCGATCCGGAAGGTCCGGAGACAACGAGGAGGATGCCGGTGCGCTCAGGCATGGGGCAGGATGTAGAAACCATCGCCGCGCGGGAATCGAGAAGTTTATTCGGTCCGACGGCAATTATCCCTTTTTGGAAAATAATGCCCATTTTCCAAAACAGGCGACGCTGGCGTATTCCCGTTTGCACCCCGGGAATTTCACGCGTAGATCGGTGATACCGGGCGGATGCGTTCGCGCATTTCCCCTCTCAACCCGAAATTGAAATCATGAAAATTACCCGCAAAACCAAAAATGGAGAAAGCCGTGAAACCCTGCTGAAGGAGTATTTCATCACCGCTTCTCTTATTGCGCTTTTGAAACGCGTTGGCGAGGAGGCCGCCAAGGCCGTCCCGACGCGAGCGGCCATTCCTTTACAGGCCCGTGCCCGCCATTGAGGCTTGGTCCGATGTCGCTCCGGCAGGAACTCGCAATTTGTGAGTTGCGGATTTGATGGAATCTGCCGAAGATCAGGAAGTTAGCCATGCTTCTTCCGGTATTTCAAGATTTGGTCAAGCCGCAGTGGAGGACGGTTTTGGAAGCTCTCAAGCTTTCCGGAGGCTTGCCCGTCAGTGAGTTGGCTCGGCAGCTTGACGCCAGCTACATGGCGGTGAAGCAACATTGCGAGGAGTTGAAAAACCTCGGTTACCTCGACCGGTCCCGCATTCCACGTACCGCCGTGGGCAGGCCGGAAATTTTCTACAGCCTTGCGGCGAAGGCAGACGCCCTTTTTCCCCAGGCAGGTGCGGCATTCACGCTTGGTCTGCTGGATGAGCTGAAAGCCCTTTTCGGGGAGAACACCCCGGACAAGCTGCTCTTCCAGCATTTTCAGAAGCTCTATGAAAAGTGGGTCCCGCAGCTCGCGAAGGGGCAATCGGTCGTGGAAAAAGCCACCAAACTGGCGGCACTCCGCGAGAAGGACGGTTGCTATTGCCGTTGCAACCAGGATCCCGCCGGCAGCTGTTCCCTGGAGGAATTCCACAATCCGCTCCAGCGGGTTTTTGAACGCTACCCGCGTGCCGTCGCCATGGAACAGCGGATGATCGAACAGTTGTTAGGGACCCGTGTCCAGCGCCGTGAAATCCCCGGCGGCCGCGCCGGTCAGCCGCGCGTGGTTTTCGAGGTGGCGCTGTGAGAGATGGGGTGGGAAAAGAGAAAAGACCTCCTTCTCGTAGGTCCGGGCGGGGCGGGCCGTGACGAAACCTGCGTCGGAACTCCCGGCCTGTGAATGGGTTCGCGCGATGCATATTGGCAGAGGAGCCGCCGGTTGAGAGACAGCCCCGGGTTTGCTAGAATACGGGCATGCCAATTCCACGAACCCGCCCGTACCTTCTGCTGCCTATCGGTCCGGCACCGGAACTCCTCCTTCCGATTCGAAATCAAAACTCAAATAGGTTGGCATTCGTTGCATTTGTCATTTTCACAGCGGAACCCGGCACTGCTTCATTTGTGAAAATCATTGGTAATCAATAAATAAGGAAAATTACGAAAATTTCGTCTTGGCGCCGAGATCAGTAACCGGATGACAAAAGTCATCAAAATCACTGCTGGAATGAGCTTTTAACGACAAAAAAATGCAAATTTACCCCCCTTTTATACGGCATTCGCACGCGTGGGATTTTCGTGAATGATCCCGATGCTTCCCCCGTCATACGGTGCGAGACTTCCACAACATCATGAAAACCCGGATATTTTTCCCGCTCGCGGCGATGGCCCTCTTGGCCACCACCGGCTGTGACAAGCAGTCGTCGGTGGACAAGAAGCTCTCCGAACTCGAGCAAAAGAACCAGCAGGCCGCTGAACGGCAGCGTGACCTCGAACAACAACTCGCCGACCAACAATTGACCGCGGAACGCGACGCCATCGAGCGCGAGCGCATGCAACTCCAGGAGGAC
>CAXTTX010000034.1:0-16246 GCA_964247045.1 uncultured Verrucomicrobiales bacterium
TCCCGCTTGCCCCACGGAGCGCGCTGCCTAAATCTCCCCGCATGTCATCCACCTTCGGCCAGGTTTTCCGCATCCACACCTTCGGCGAGTCGCACGGCGGCGGCGTGGGCGTGGTGATCGACGGTTGCCCGCCGCAGGTCCCCGTTTCCCAGGAACAAATCCAGAAAGAACTCGACCGCCGGAGGCCGGGGCAATCCGAGATCGTGACCCCGCGGAAAGAGGCGGACACGGCGGAGATCCTTTCCGGCATGCAGGACGGCCTGACACTGGGCTCGCCGATCGCCATTCTGGTCCGCAACACGGACCAGCGGCCCGGAGCCTATGACGAGATGGCGGTGAAATACCGGCCGAGCCACGCGGACTACACTTACGACGCGAAGTATGGCATTCGCTCCGCCTCGGGCGGCGGCCGGGCATCGGCGCGGGAAACCATCGGCCGTGTGGCCGCGGCGGCGGTGGCGAAACAGGTGCTGGAGCAATTGCACCCCGGCATCGAAATCCTCGCCTGGGTGAAGTCGATCCAGGAACTCAACGCGGAGGTGGACCCGCAAACCGTCACTTTCGATGACATTGAGTCCAACATCGTCCGCACCGGTGATGCCGTGATGGCGGAAACGATGATCGAGCGCATCAAGGCGATCCGCAACGATGGCAACTCCGTGGGCGGTGTGGTGGAATGCGTGATCCGGAATTGCCCGCCCGGCCTGGGTGAACCGATTTTCGACAAACTGGAGGCGGATCTCGCGAAAGCGATGCTTTCCCTGCCCGCGACCAAGGGCTTCGAGATCGGTTCCGGCTTCGCAGGCACGCTGCTCACCGGGCGCGAGCACAACGATCCTTTCCGGATGATCGATGGGAAGGTGAGGACGACGAGCAACCGCTCCGGGGGTATCCAGGGTGGCATTTCCAACGGTGAGAACATCGTCTTCCGCGTGGCCTTCAAGCCGACCGCGACGATCATGAGCGAGCAGGACACGGTGACCAGCAGCCACGAGAACACGGAGTTGAAGGGCCGCGGCCGTCATGACGCGTGCGTGCTGCCCCGCGCCGTGCCGATCGTGGAGGCGATGGCCACCCTGGTCCTCACGGACCACCTGTTGCGCCAGCGCGCCATCGGGCCGGTTTCTGGCGACTAATCCTCAATCCCCCCGCGATCTGTCTCCCGAATCCATCCCGCAGCTCAGCCTGGGCACCGCCGCGCTCATCATCTTCGCGGTGTGCGCGGGGTTCGTGCTGCTGCGCGGGATGACCCGCATGCTGGTGGGCACACTGGTCCTCTGCCTGAGCGCGTGGATCGGCTTCCTCCTCTGGCAAAAGGCCCCCGCCCTCTCGATCCAATGGACCGGCAAGTCCCTGCCATGGATCACCAACGGCTTGCCGGTGGCGGCGTTTCTCGTCTCGTTCATCGGAATCCGGAAAATCGGGAGGGCGGTGGCGAGTCCGTTTGGAAGAAAAGACGACGACAAGCCGCGCTCGGCGATCGGCACGGCGCTGCGCCTCCTGCTGGCGCTGGTGCCCACCTCGCTGATCTGGCTGGTCGGTGCGACGCTGGTACACCACACCGGCTCAATCGCAGAGGTGCGCTCCTATTCGGAGAAGGCGATGGGCATCCCGGAGACCACGCCGGACGCCTTCAGCCAGCGCCTGAAGGCCTCAATTGAAGCCGCGCTGCCCGCATCCTGGCTCAAGGCCCTGGACCCGCTGACGGACCCCTCCCGCCTGAATCTGGCGAAACTCATTTCAGCACAGTCCGATTCACCGCTGAAGCCGGTCATCGACCCGCGAACGGGCAAGCCGATCCCGCGGGCGATCATCGTGGACGACCCGGACCTCCAAAACCTTGCCCGGGAAGGAAAATTCGGCACACTCCTGCGCCACCCGCTGCTGACCAAGGCGCTGGCCGACCCGAAAATCAAGCAACTGCTCAAGGACCTCAATCTCTAACGCCCACCCATGCCCGCCTATCTCGTCACCATCGGTCTCGAAGTCCACTGCCAGGTCAAGACGCGGACCAAGATGTTCTGCGCCTGCCGCACATCCTTTGGCGACGAGCCGAACACGAACACCTGCCCGGTCTGCCTGGGCATGCCGGGCGCACTGCCGGTGCTCAACCGTGAGGCGATCGAAAAGACCCTGCTGACTGGGCTGATGATCGGCTGTGGCTCCCCGGAAATTTCCAAGTGGGACCGGAAGAACTATTTCTATCCGGACATGCCGAAGAACTACCAGACGACGCAGATGGACCTGCCGCTCTGCATCGGCGGCGGCGTCCCGCTCTACGAACACTGCTACCCCACGGACGCGCGGAAGAGCATCGCGAACCCGGGCAAGACCGTGCGGTTGAACCGCATCCACTTGGAGGAGGACGTGGCGAAGTCCACCCACCTTGGCAGTTCGTCATTGATTGACTTCAACCGCGCGGGCACGCCGTTGATGGAGATCGTCACGGAGGCGGACCTCGAGTCCGGAGAAGAGGCATTCGCCTACGTCCGCTCGCTGCAGATGATCCTGCAACAAGGCGGTGTTTCCGACGCGGACATGGAGAAGGGCCAGCTCCGTTGCGACGTGAACATCTCACTTCGCAGAAACACCAGTGATCCGCTGGGGAACAAGGTGGAGTTAAAAAACCTCAATTCCATTTCGGCCATCCGCCGCGCGATCCATTTCGAAATCCAACGGCAAACGGAAGACATGGACCGTGGACTTCCGCAAGTGCAGTCCACCCGCCGCTGGGATGATGACCGCGGCGAAACGCAGTTGATGCGGACGAAGGAGGACGCGCACGATTACCGCTATTTCTCCTGCCCGGACCTGCTGCCCATCGAGACGGCTCCGCTGCTGGCAAAGGTCCGGCCACTGGTGCCGGAACTCCCGCACGAGATCTCGGCGCGCTTCGAGAAGGACTTCGGCGTGACGGCCTACGATGCGTCCGTGCTCTCATCCGACAAGCATCTGGCGATTTACTTCGAAGCCGTTTCGGGTGCTGGTGTTCCCGGGAAGAAGGCAGCCAACTTCATCATCAATAATCTGTTAGGCAGTCTGAACGAGCGCTCGCTGTCGATCGCCGATTGCCCGGTCGCGCCAGGGAAACTCGGTTCCCTCCTGATGCTGATGGAAAACGGCACCTTGGCGGCCAACCAAGCAAAGGAGGTCTTTACCGTGCTATTCGACAGCCCGGAGAAGGAACCCGCCGCCATCGCCGACAGCCTCGGCTTCAAGCCCGCGGAAGCGGGAGAACTGGAAGGCCTCGTGGACCAGGTCATTGCCAACAACCCTTCCGAAGTGGAGGCAGTGAAGGCGGGCAACGAGAAGTTGCTCAACTTCCTCACCGGACAGGTGATGAAGGCATCTTCCACGAAGCCGAATCCCAAGCAGGTCACGGAACTGCTGCGGGCGAGGTTGCTGTGAACCCCGGGGCAGGCTGGAAGCTTTTTCCAAGGGGTTGAATAAAAGGACAACCGTCCCCGTCCAGCCACGGATAGCCTGCCATTTCCATGAAAGTCATCCCCTTCCTTCCGGGTCTTCTCCTCACGGCCACACTGCTGGCCATGGAGCCCGTTCCGGTTCCCGAAAAGTCCGCAATTCCCCCGGGAAAAATTCCCGCGCTGGTGCAGGTCCAGGCGGAGTTCATCGAACTCTCCCACGAAACCCTGACCGAACTGCTGTTTTTGTCTGAACCTGCCAATCCCAGCTCGACCGACCTGCGGAAAAAAGTCCAGGAACTGGTCAGGAAAAAGGAGGCCAAGATCATCGAGACCCAGATCGTCACCTGCCGGGATGGCGAAAAGGCGACAACGGAATCCATTCAGGAAAAGATCTACCCGACCGAATACGAACCACCGGAACTTGATGGTTTTGTGAAATGCGACGTCTTGGTAGCGGACTAACCGCGGAAGCATGGGATGGAAACCGAGGACACCGATGGCACCACGGGCCCGTTCGGATGCACCCCCGCGTTACCCCGCAATCAATCCGCCGAGCCTCTTCTCCAGCAACTCCGTCAGCGGAATTGCCCCCCCTTTCGCTGGCAGTTCTCCCTTCGCCAGCATTTCGCTGACGGGAATCGGTTCACCTGCGACGACCCGTGCCGTGCGGAAAATCGGATAGGTGGGAAAACCGAACAGATCCTCCTCCAGTTTGAGAACGGTTTCCGCCCGCCGGTCCAAGGTCGGGTTCTCCAGCAAATAGTCGCCGATGTAACTGTGGGCCTGCAGCGCGGTGAAGACCCGGTCCAGGTCATCCAGAAGTATTTCCTTTTCCGGCGGCGTGGGTGGCTTCTCCGGATCCAGTAGCCGACGGCGGATGCGGTAGCGGAGGGCACGCACGCGCTCCGGCGGGGTCACGGCCTTGGCATCGCGGGGGTAACGGCTCTCCACCCGGGCCAGAAGCGTTTCACAGAGATGGGCGAGCCGGTCCTGGATTTCCCCGGAGCCGGCGTAGCCGAGGTATTCGGTTTCCTTCAACGCGAGGATTCCGGAACCCAGGCGGACAATCCGGTCGTCGGTCGGCATGGAGGGCTTCGGAGTCCAGCCGATGCGGTCCTCCAAGCGGGAAAGGCGTTCCTTGAACGTGGCTTCCACCTCGGGGTCGTGGAAGAAGCGCAAACCCACGGGAACGAGGTATGCCTTCCGGCTGTCCGGCATGCGGGCGGCGGCCTTGAGAAGGATCGAGGCGACACCTTCGTTCAATGGGTCGAGACGCCGATGATGGTGGTAGATTTCCCCTTCCGGGAAAATCACGAGCGGATCGGTGCCAGCCTCCAGCAGGGTGATGGCCGTCTTGATCGCGGAAAGGTCGGGGCCGTCGCGATCCACCGAAAACACGCCCATGCTCTGCAAGGCCCAGGAGGCAACGGGGCTGACCTCGAAGATTTCCCGCGCCGCCATGAAGGAAGGCCGCATCCCGTGGCGATGGAGCAACTCCATGACCACGTGGGGATCGGAATGATCCGAATGATTTGGAGCCAGCAGGATCCCGTTCCCGGCTTCCGCCAGCTGGCGAACCGCTTGGAATCCCTCCTCCTCGATTTTTCCGATCCGGTATTTCCGGCGTAAGTGGACCGCCCGGTTCAGGCTCAGACCCAACGGCCTGAGCCAAGCCTGCGGCTTCGCCGGACGGAAGGTATAAGGCAGGTCATTTCGGAGACGGCGCATGACATGGCATTACCAGATCGCCTGATAATCCGAAGATCAAAAATATCAACAACCATTAAATATGTCGGCTCCGGCGGTATTCATACCCCGCGGATTTTCAAAAGAAAGCAACCTCCAGCCCGGGATCGACATCTCCTACTGCGATGCCTCCGTGTTGGAGATTGCGGGTGTCCATGATATTCGTGAGACGATTTTTGCACCTTAATTTTCTCATTTCGGGAAAAAATCGTTGTAAATACTTCGTGGTGGCACCTGAATTGCTATATTCCATCGTAAGAAATTGTAATGATTACTAGGGAAGACTTAAAACCAGAAGGTTACCCAAAAACGGGCTCACCCGGGCTGGCTGCGTTTACCCTCGTGGAGATGCTGGTCGTCATCACGATCATCGGTATTTTGCTCGCCGTGGGGATGCCCATGCTGACCGATCCCACCAACAGCGCGAGGAGAGCCGCCGGAGACGTTTTGCGCGCCCATTTGCAGGAGGCGAGGGCCCACGCCATCGCCACTGGCACGACGACTTCGCTTCTGTTCCCGGAATACGGTGCCAGTGACAAACTGGGCGGCGCGTTGATGGGAATCGCGGAGGTGGAGGCGCAGGCCAACACGTCGAGCCCCTACAAGGTGACCAAGCTCCTCCAGCGCTGGACTCCCTTGCCCGAAACCATCTTTTTCCTCGATAAGAACACCTGCAAGTCCAAGCGGAACACGATCATGGACACCTCGGAAATGATCGAAGCCGAGTATCAGAAGAAGAAGGTCAACTGCCACTACGTGGTCTTCTCGCCCAACGGCCAGATCATTTCTCCCCAGTCCGATCCGGGCAAGTCCGCCTTGGCCATCGCCTTGGGCAAAGGCGTTCTCAAATCCGGTAGTGTGAGGCCCACGCAGAACAACCAGTCCGGTCCCGTTTTCGACTTTTTACAGATCAACCGCCTGAGCGCGCGTGCGCGGATGGTATCACCCGACAGCTTATGAAAAACCCATCCGCATCCGGGAAGGGCATGACCCTTCTCGAAACCGTTATTGCCATTGGTGTCATCGCGGTCGCCGTTCCCTTGGTTCTCGCCGCCACCGGCGCGAGCATGGCGGACCGCATGAATGCCGAGGCCGATACGAAATCCGCGTGGCTCGCGAAGAACGTGGAGGATCAGGTGGCCGCGATTTGGGCCACGCCACGCCGGTACACCTACCTCCCCCAGAGTCTGACCCTCGATTATCCGTCCCTCGGCACGGAAACCGATCCGGTCATTCTCCTTTATGATTCTGACATGAACTTCGTCGCCGAGGGAGCCGCGCAGGACTTCGCGAAAGGAAGCCAGAAGTCCACCGCACGATATCTCGTTGCCATTCATTCCACCCCCCAGGTTCCAACGAACTTGTCAACGACAAGCCCGGAGCTGGCGCGCTTGTTCGTGAGGGTCGAGTATCCCGCCAAGGCGCCGGAAAAAAAGCGCATCTCCTCCAAATACTCGGTCCTCATGCCGGAACAGTCACCTTTCTAGCCGCATGCCGATTCGTCCATTCAGATCCACCTCACGGGGATTCACGCTGGTCGAGTTGCTTGCTTCGATAGCGATCGCCTCGATTCTCATGATTGTATTGCTGGGTTTTATGCAGCAATCCTCCTCCACCTACCAGGAAACCCAACGCGCGGTGACAACGCTCTCCGACGCGCGTTCCTTCCTGAAGTTTTTTGAAGACGAGCTTTCGTCACGCCTGCCCGGGAGCCTGGTGCTTTTCGAATCATCAAGCCAGAGTGACAAGATCGGGTTCATCCGCGCGCAGTCGTATGATGAGCAGAAAGTCACGGAAGGTGACCTCCAGACCGTCATTTATTATGTCGAAGCGACCCAGGACGGGAAGGGTTTCGTGTCTCCGAAGTTGTTCCGCCACTCCCTGGACCCTCAAAAGACCCAAGGACTGATCGAAACGACGGGCACTCCCACCATGCCCGCGACGAACACCACCACGGACGAGCCCATCCTGTACAACGTGGTAACTTTCAAAGCCCGACCCAAATATTACGACACTTCCGGCGCCCCTCAGGACTGGAATCCTTCCTCCAGTGAAAAGCCTTCCTTGGTGGAGGTCACCGTGTCCGTCATCGATGACAGCACCGCAGCCCGCTACCAAGCCGAGCCGGCCTGGGCCAAGCTCCGTGATTCAAACAACAGCGACGCCAAGAAATACGTCCGCACTTACACCCGAACCATCTTGCTCTCCAAATGAAACCGCATGACTCACCTCCCCGGAGGGGATTCGCACTCCCGATGACGATTCTGGTCGTTGTCAGCCTTCTCATCATGGTCATCGGCCTCATTGCGATGCTCTCGCTGGAGCGCAAGACGGCGAGGTCCTTTTCCCATGCGGCCCGCGCGGAAATGGCGTTGGATAGCGGCCTCAACGACGCGATTTCGACGCTCACGGAGATCGCCTCCAAGGACGACACCCTGACGTTTCGTCTGGAGGATCCCAAGACACCCCTGAAGTCCATCAATAGTATCGAGAGGCAGCAATTTTTCACTTACGGAGCGATCTACAACAACCCCACGAGTTCCTGGCGGGTGATTCCTTTTGTCAGCGGAATGCAGGAGACCACTTCCAAGGCCGCTGCGCCAAAGCCAAACGGTCCGGACACGGATGTCCTGGTCAAGAAACTGGAAGAATCCATGGCTGATATCAAGGACCTGGGACGTCTGGCTGATAACGACGTCAACATTCCCCGCGCCAAGTGGGTTGAGCTCCCTCAGCCGCCGAATACCCCCAAGAGCCCCTCCGACTACAAGATCCGCTATGCATGGTGGGTTGAGGATTTGAACGGCCGCCTGGACGGCAGGACCAACGGCGCTGAGCCGCGTAAATACGGCCTGAACACCAACGAACTGGGTATTTATACGATTTTCAACAAGACCGCACCAGACGATGTTGCTGGGCCCGAGGACAAGTTGATCGAGAAGAGGCTGAATTTGCTGACCTCCGCGAGCACTCGCCTCGTCCTTGACCCGGGGGAAGCGAACAAGATTGAGCCCTACCTCACCTATTCTCCCGTTCCGGCCAATCCGGCTATTGAACCCCTTCCCATTGTCCCTCAGGGCTTCGGTTACGCGGATGCTGGGAAACCAATGATGGATCTCAATGAAGCGGTGGCAACAAATGACGTCGCTGGTCTTGCGAACAAAATCACAAGTAACCTGCCCGGATTTATCAGCGACTTGAGAGTGGGAGGATTCAAGTATAGCGGACAGGACTATACCAAAACCCTGGCCGCCAACATGATTGACTATGCGGATACCGATTCCGATGCCACCACGGGTACCGGCTATCGGGGCGTGGACTGCTATCCATTCGTCAACGAAATGTTTGATCGCTACGAATGGCTCGCGAGTTCCTCGAAGACCACCGTCGATATCAAGGTCTCGACTTACGTCGAGTTATGGAATCCAAACCAGATCAAGACCCCGGAAGGAAAGGCCCAATTCGAAAACGTGAACGTGATGACCGTTACGATTCCGCCGGGTGGACAGGGAAAGTTCAGCACGGTCGTCTATCCGGTTGTAACGGTGCCGGAGATAGCTCCCAACGGCTTCAAGGTCCTGCTGATGGGCGAAAAAACCTATAATTTCCCAAGGGGGGCCTTCGAGCCTGGCACCCTTGTCTTCCCGACAATCAACACCAATAATTTCAAGTTCCGGTGGAACGGAATTCTCGTTGATACCGCGCGAGGAGGCGTTCAACGGCAGGGTAGCAATCTGACCCAGGGTGCCAGCAACCGGAAGTGGAAGGGGAACGCCTCGCCGGCCCAGGAAACCACCACCGGACAAGCAGGAGATCCGAGGGCAACCCTTTACATCGGCGCCGGTACCGGGGAGGGGTTTGGCTCGCGCGGCTTCATCTATAACAACACATATGCGTCGAACACGAGTTGGGGGGGCAGGAGTCTGAAGCGGGGTATTTCCACGCCAGAACACAACGAGGTCAAAATAAGCACCTGGCCGGATCGCGGGACCGATTCCACTCCGGGCAACGCGTCTGGCGATGATGGCAAGCTCCCCACCGGTGTTATTCCAGTGCTTCCGCAGCCAAAAATGGCTCCCAATTTTATCTCCAACGAGGGTTATTACGCGAGCGCGGCGGAACTCGGCAATATCTTCGATCCTTCCCAATGGTCAGCCGTGGAAAAAGCGAGTTCCACGGCGAATGCCGAGTCCGGCGGAGGATACACCCTGGCAATCGGGCGCCCTGAATTCGGGCAGTTCGACAAGGAAGGGCGGCGTTCCGCACAGCTTCTGGACCTGTTCTATGCGAAACTCCCCAACTCTGTCTTGAACACCATTCCCCAGAATTCAATCGGCACGAAAATCAACGTAAATACCGCTTCGCGGGAGGTTCTCCGGACCTTGGTCGCCGGAGTGAAGCTTGAAGATGACCCGCAGCAGAACACGCTCCGCCCCCCCAGCCAATCAATCATCGGGGATCTTTTCGCGGATGCTGTCATCGCCACCCGGAACTACGCCCCGCTGCGAGGCCCTTCGGATCTTGCCTTGGTGAAAGCGGATCCGACAGTGGCGCGCAATTATGCTACAGGGGCATCAGTCAAGCCGCTTGGGGAACCCTTCTTCGGCAGCCGCTATTCCTATCCCTCCGGGGCACCGCCAGACACTTGGGACGACGCCGGAAGAGAGGAATTATTCCGCAAGGTGATGAATATGGTCTCCTTTCAGGGCAAAACCTTCCGCATCGTCGTGGCAGGCGAGGTCGTCGACAACGCCGGCACTGTCTTGGGCAAAACGACCAAGGAAATCCATCTGATGTTTGAACCCGAAAGGGACAATAACGGCGCGTTGGTCGCCAACGGCACCCTCAAGATCCGCAAGCTTTATGAAAAATCGTTCTAGTATCCTACCCCGGCTTTTCGGGTTTCTGTTATTCGTCCTGCCGGCCGTTTGTTTCGCCCAAGAGCCAGAAACCTACGGCTTCTTGAACATCGTGAATCTCATCCCGGGCGAAAAACCCTGCGATATTGTTCTTACTGGCAAAACCTTGGTTCCGGGGGGACTTGCCGCTACCACGGCTTCGGGCTGGTTTCTCGTACCACCGGGCAATCTGAGCATCAGCCTTGGCATGGAAGGCTTCGACAAGGCATCCGGAAACATCGACCTCGCCGCGATGCAGAGTTCGATTATCGTGATCTTCCTTGAGGCTCCGCCTGCCTCCAAAAACGAACTGAACAAGGACAATGCTCCCCGTCCCAAACTCAAGTTGAAGCGCTTTGAAATATTTGGAGATACTAGCACCTATGCCCTCAAATTGGCGTCTCTTTGCCCGGGAGAAAACAAATTCTCGGTTGGCCCGAATCCCTTTGACATCAAGCTTTATTCAAGTCTAGATGTTCCGAAATGGACAGGAGGAGGCTTCCAAGTCAGCAAGGCAGGCAGCGTGGTTGGCAGCATCCCCCAGCAGTATGAGAAAGGCCCTTACTACCTGTTCGTTGGCACCGACCATGCTGATAAATATTGCGCCGTCGCGGTTAGCGCCGAAAAACAGGATCTTCCTGAAGGCATCCGGAACAGGATCAAGGAACAGAAAGCCAACAACAATTCCAGCACGCCGAAAAAGCCCACTCCCCCATGAATCTCTTCAAGGTTTCGCTGATCTCCATCGCCAGCACGCTAACCAGCCTCGCTGGAGGTTTGAATGTCGTTCAACTCGGTCCAGACCGAGAGGTGAACCTTGAGGTCAAGGCAGGAAAGATCTCACAAAAATTCACCCTGGTCAGGGCACAGGCTTCCGGTTCTTTCATCCTGCCGAACAAAAAGGCCACCCTCCGGACGGTAGGAGATGATATCAAATCTCTCGAAGTCAAACCCATGGAAGGGAAGCAAATCGCCGTCCTCTATCCGGCGGAAGAAACCTTCCGTTGGAAACTCTTCCCCAGCAAATCGAAGGACGGGAAAACGAATTTGACGCTCGTCAATTTGACGGACAAACCCACCACCGTGACGATTGATGGGAAAAAAATCGAGATCAAGGAGAACACGGATCAACTCATCGAAGGTGTTGAACGCTCACCCATCCGCCTTGCTTTGGAAGACGGAAAGAAGCAAAAGGCCCATGAACAGGAAGAGGCCAGTGGGGTTGTAGGGTTCATCTACAAGGAGAAGGAAGAGTGGAAGATTTTCTACATCGACGACATTTGAGTCGATCAACGGGGACGCGCGTCGTACCAAAAATGGTCCGCTGACTGGCGGTCCGTGCCACGGAAAATCCTCCGCACAAAGGCCGGGTTTCGGAAAAAATACCAATCGCCGAAGATATCGAACTTCCGGCAGGAGGTTTCCAGCGGAGCGCGGAAGAGAGTTCCCCAGGCACGGCCGGAAGCTTTCCCATAGGCCTTGAGACGGCGCGCGAAGTCGAGATCCTCGACGGAAACCAAACGGGGATCGAAACCGCCGACGGCATCGAAGTCGGTCTTGTGGCACCAGAACAGGCCGAAACTGACGCCGGAGAGAGCAAGGTAGGGCAGGACGGCGAGGCCGCTGGCAATGATGCCCAAGGACCAGCGCTCCGGTAGAACCAGCGCGCCGCCACCGATGAATCTTCCGGATTCGAGGTGCTTGAGGATTTCCAGATAGGTATCCGGATGCATGCGGCTGTCCGCGTCGCAGGTAACGAGGATTTCGCCCGAGGCGGCGGCCGCACCCACATTGCGGATCATCGAGAGGTTTTTGGCGTCCTCCTTTGCGACGACGCAGCCATGGCGGCGGGCGACTCCCTCCGTATCATCGGTGCAGCGGTTGAGGACGACGATGGTTTCAACAGGGACGCCAGCCCTTTCACCGGCCTGCCGGGCCGCCTCCAGACAAGACGGCAGGAATGCCGTCTCGTTGTGCGCGGGCACAATCAGGGAGATGCATGGTTTCACTGCTGCTCTTTTTTCTCCGGTTCCTCCGCCGGGCTGCCGCCGAAAAAGCCATCCAAAATCCCGCCCGCCGCGCGAACGGCATCCGTACCCTGCTCGATGATTTTCACCCCCTTGTCGATGGTAGCGGAGGGATTGTCTCCCAAGATTGAGCGGCTGAACTTGATGACCTTCTCGCCGGTTTCCGGGATCTGATCGAACATCCGCATGCCGGCGGCGGCAACAAGGCGGTCGGTCAGGTCTTCCTTGGGATCGTCCAGGGTACCGGTGATCCGCAAGGGGGTCCAAAGGAGGCCGCGCTCGCCGGGGAGAAAGACAATCGTCTCCGCTCCCGGAATGGTGGAGAGCGTGCCGGGTGCCAAGCCAAGCCGGAAGATGCCATCCACCTGTTCGCCACGGAGGGTAACGTTCCCTTCCAGACGGACAAGGCCTTCGCTGGAGAGAACGAGGTCTGAAAGCGAGATCAGCCCCTTTTGCCAACGCCATGAGACGCGGGCCTCGTTGAGAGTGAGAACGCGGAAACGGCGGGTATCTGCATAGGCGGCCAGCGCGTCGAGCACCGGCAGGGCGGTCATCACGCCATTGCGGATTTCCAGTTTCCCGCTGGCGACGGGGTAGCCCGCGGGATTGGAGAGGCCAAAGCTGGAAGTCACATCGCCAGCCAGGCGTTTCGCCCAGTCCGGACCGAATACGTTCTCGCACTTCACACCGGTGAGATCTCCCTCCAGAGAATATTGTTTGCCGGTGAAGTCCCACTGTCCGGTGGCCTCGATCCGGCCGGAGTCCCAGGCATCCAGGCGTGCCTTGCTCAGGAACAAGGTCTTGTCCTGGTAGCGCAGGTTCGCCTCGTCCAATTTGAGTTCCGGGAGGAGAGGAAATGGCAGGTGGATGGTACCGCCGGTGATTTCGCCGCGGAAGGCATTCTTCGCGCCCGACTGTTCCGCATGGATGCGCATTCCCGAGGCGGTCGCCTCGCCCTGCTCGAGGCGTGCCTTCAGGGAGACATGCCCAATCTCGGCGCCCTTCAACTCGGCCTCGCTGGGAAACCACGACGGACGCGCCGATTTCTTCGCCCGGTTCTCCTGCTTCACAGCCTCCTTCGTCCCGGGGTCCGTGCCGCCCTTGGTGGCATCCACCGAAATTTCAAGCCGCCGGATATTCGATTCCTTCACCTCCCAGACGCCGCGGCGGATGCCACCGAGGCCAACCTCCGTGTGCAGGCCTTCCGCCAGAACATTGGTGACCACCCCTTCACCCTTGGCACCAAATGAATCCGTGTCCACCGCGAGACCTTCCCAGCGGAAGGGTGCGAACTCGCCGGTGACGCCGGCCATTTCGCCGGCCTCGGCGGAGAGGAACTTGCGGAAAGCATCGCTATGGAGGTAGCTCCGGATCATGCCGTAACCGACGGCAATCAGGACAACGCCGAGCGCGAGCAGGCCCACCGCGGCTTTTCCCAGCCAGCGATTCTCGCCCGATCCCCTGTGTCTTCTCGACCTGCGGCTCATGGCGGGAGCCTAGCCCGCCCGGTGGCCACCGCAAGCCTGTGAATGACAAGCGGTCAGAGCGGAAGGTCGTAGCTCCGGCCGTCCATGCCCTCGTACCAGCGGATGTAGGCGCGGTTGACCATCGAGTAGCCGCCCGGGGTGGGATAGTTGCCGGTGAAATACCAATCGCCACAGGCACCCTTGATGGAAGCGTGGAGGTTTTCGATGGTCTGGAAGATCACCTGGACCTCGCCGTTCCACTCGATCTCTTCCGGATAAACCATGCGGCTGATTTCGGCCGCGATCTCCTCGTCGGTAAATGCCTGATAGATCGCCTGCACGCGGTTGCGGCGCTCGTTGATCGGAAGCTTCAGCTCGTTCTGGCAATCCTGATAGACCTTGTCCAACAGCGCGTTCTTGCCCGCGCGGCGGTGCAGGGCGATGGCCGCCTGGAAGGCGATGAACTTGCCAAGTTCCGACATGTCGATGCCATAGCAGTCCGGATAACGGATCTGCGGCGCGGTGGAACACACGACGATCTTCGATGGCCGCGTGCGCGCGAGGATTTTGAGGATCGATTGCTTGAGGGTGGTGCCGCGCACGATCGAGTCATCCAAGGCGACCAGGAAGTCGCCGGGTTTCACGACGCCGTAGGTGATGTCGTAGACATGCGAAACCATCTGGTCGCGGCCTTTTTCCTGTGAGATGAAGGTCCGCATCTTGATGTCCTTGTGGGCGACCTTCTCGCCCTTCGGCCAGTTCCGCAGGATCAGGTCATCCACCAGATCAGCGGTGAGGGTTCCCTCGGCCGAGGCGCGGAGGATTTCCGAACGCACTTCCTGGCGCCGATAGAGGCGCAGGCCGTCCATCAGACCGTAGTAAGCGGTTTCCGCGGTGTTGGGGATGAAGGAAAAGATGCTCTTCTCAAACGCGCCGCCGATGGAGTCCACGACCTGCGGCACCAGCGCGGCGCCCATGGCCTTCCGCTCCCGGTAGATCTGCGGGTCATTACCGCGCGAAAAATAGATCTTCTCGAACGAACAAGGTGTGTAGGTGCGCGGCGGGGCAAAGGCCGAGTCGGACATGGAACCGTCCGACTTGATGGTGATCATCGAGCCGGGATCGATGGCCTTTACCTGGGCAGCGTCCGCCTCGAACACGGTCATGAGCGGCACCCGCTCCGAAGCGAAGGCGATGACCTCGTCCGTGACGAGCATGTGGCAGGGGCGGATGCCGTGCGGATCGCGCATGACGAACATGTCGCCATTGCCGATGACGCCGCAGATCGAGTAACCGCCGTCCCAGGACGCGGCGGATTCCGCGACGAGTTTCGGCACGTCCAGGCCGGCGGAAATCTGCGCGGGCATTTCCGCACCGGGAACCCCTTGGTCGCGCAAGTGGCGGTAGAGATCGGTGTGGGCCTCGTCGAGATGATAGCCGATTTCCTCAAGCACGGTCTGGGTATCGGTGCCGAAGACCGGGTGCTGGCCGCGGTCGATGAGCACGTCGTTGAGCTCAGCCGCATTGGTCATGTTGAAATTGCCCATGACCATCAGCGTGCGGGTGGGCCAGTTGCTGCGGCGCAGGTAGGGATGGCAGGAGCCCTCGTCGAAATCGCCGGAAGTACCGTAACGGAGGTGGCCGATGAGGATCTCGCCGCCGAAGTCGAAGTGCTTTTTCACACTCCCGGGATCCTTGTGGTTCATGATGCCCTTGCGGGACATCTTGAAGAAATTCTTGATCTCCTTGCGGAAAATCTCCGCGAGCGCGTCTTTTTCAATGCCACGGCGCCGGCTCACATAAGGCTGGCCTATGGGCATGTCGATCTTCACGCAGCCGATGCCGGTTCCATCCTGACCCCGGTTGTGCTGCTTTTCCATCAGCAGGAAGAGCTTGTTCAAACCCCAGAGGCAGGTTCCGTAGCGATCATAATAGTAAGCCAGCGGTTTGCGGAGCCGCACTGCCGCGATCCCGCATTCGTGTTTGAGGAAGTCGCTCATCCGTGGGTCGATTGTAATCTCACTCGCCGATTACGCAAACGCGCACCCCTTCTTCCGGGACCATGCGGCCGAGAACGGTGCCTCCATCGCCAGCCTTGAGGGCGGCTTCCACATCGGCCTCCGCGACGATCGCGACCCAGCCGATTCCCATGTTGAAGGTGTGGAAGCGGTCTTGCGCGTCCACGTGAGTGAGAAGTTTATCGATGCCTGGGAGCTCCCAGCTGGGGATTTCCAAGTCGGCGCCCATGCCGCGGAACAGGCGCTCCAGGTTTTCCGGAAGGCCGCCACCGGTGATGTGGGACATGGCCTTCGGTTTCACGCCGCTGGCCTTGAGGTCGTTGACCACGTCGTGATAGAGGCGGGTGGGTTTGAGCCAGGCGGAGAGTTCCTCGTCGGAAACCTCACCCGGAAATTCGTTGAGCACGCGGCGGACGAGCGACCAGCCGTTCGCGTGGATGCTGTCCGAGGCGTAGCCGATGAGAACATCGCCCACGGCAACCGTGGTCGGGTCGATCAAATCGGGTTTTTCGGCGCAGCCGATGCAAAATCCGGAGAGTTCGATCACATCGACGGGGACAATTCCGGGCATTTCGGCGGTTTCGCCGCCGGCAAGGATGCAATTGCAGGCCTCCAGATAGTCCGCCATGCCGGAAATGAGGCGGGTGATCTTGTCCTCATCCAAGG
>CAXTTX010000034.1:16256-20676 GCA_964247045.1 uncultured Verrucomicrobiales bacterium
AGGCGGCGATGCCGATATAATCCAAAAACAGGAGCGGGTCGCCGCCGGTGGTGAGGATGTCGTTGACGCTCATGGCGACGAGATCCTTGCCCGCGGTTTCGAGAAGATCGTGTTCCAAGAGCAGTTCGAGCTTGGTGCCAACGCCGTCGCAGCCGGTCATCATGACTGGTTCCTTGTAGGAACTGAGGTCGTAGCAAGCGGCGAAAAGGCCGAAAGCCCCCCACAGTTTGCGGGTTTGTTGAGTCCTGCGCACATGAGTGCGGATATCGCCCACCAGAGCCGCCGCCTTGCGCGTGTCCACCCCTGCCTGTTGGTAAGTTAGCTTGCCCGCCATAATCGCCGGGGGGGTTCTACCAGTCCCCCCCGGTCCGTCACGCGGAAAATGCCGCTGATAGTTTTATCCGGTTTCGGGGGCGAAAATGGCAGGTTTTCTCGGATTTTTGCCGGATAGGCATAAAACATATTACGTGATGACCTACCTACGCCAAAAATGTTCAAAAAAAGATTGCCAATATTTCGTTATTATTTTAAAACTACGAAAGATTAGCGAAGCGTATATTTAAGAGAACTTGACAAAATGGCGATTTCCCTTAGAACCGCAACGAATTCACAGAGACAGCAAATGAGTTCACCCTCCCCTAGCATCCATCTCGGCTCCGGCCTGGAGATCGGATACAGCAGCACCCTTGCCCGATTCGGGGAAGAAGTGAAGCTGGGAGGTGGCACGCACTTCCTTCTGGCGCGCAATGGACGGGGCAAAACCACGCTGCTGCGGACGCTGGCGGGAACGCATAAGCCGGTGAACGGCAAATTCGAGGTCGAAGGCCACGTTCAATACCTGCCGGAAGACCTCCGCTTCGACGCCGAGACGACGCCGTCGATGATTTTCCGGATGCTGATTCCGAAGGGCCGCTTGAAAGAGGCTCTGGCACTGGCGGAACGCATCGAACTGGATGTCAAAAAGCCCTACGGCCGGCTTTCCACGGGAAACCGGCGCAAAACGGCGCTGATAATGGCGGAGTTTTCGGTCCGCGAAGACCAAGGCAACATCCTGCTGCTGGATGAGCCGTTCAGCGGTCTGGACGCCTTTGCCCGGCAAGCTTTCGAGGAAATCTGGAAACAGTCCGCGAAAAACGTGCTGCGGCTGGTGAGCTGCCATCCTGACTACGACTCCATGGAGATGCCGAGCGCGCTGATGATCGAGGGCAAGACGGCCCGCCATCTCAGCGGCAACTCGCAAACCTGGAGCGAACTCAAGAACCTGATGAACTAACTGACCATGAGGCTGTTCCGACTTACATTCGCAACCATTTTCCAGCGCAAGGCATGGGTCCTGTGCGTGCTGGCGGTTACGGTGTTGCCGTTTGCGCTGCCGATGATTTCCAGCGCGACGGAGAAGCCCGTACTGGTGCAGCCGGCCCGGATCCTGGCGGCCTGGGGAACCCTCTGGATCTGCACGATCATGTGGGGCCTTTTCACGGCGGCCCGCGAGGGTGAGATGAACGCCAAAACGGGCGTGGGGGAGTATTTCCAAACGACGGGCCTTTCCGGCACACGCCAGCTTTTCGAGATCTGGCTGGCGGTTTTCTGTTTCGTGCTGCCGCTGGCAGTCATCACCGCGGCGATCTGCCAGTTCGGAGCGGCCCCTTCGGACGCGGCGGAGCGGGGCATGTGGTGGACGCTGAATTTCCAGTACTTGACGCTGTTCCTGCTGGTGACGGGCCCGCTGCTGGCCTTGGCCACGGCGATCGCGTCGCGCTTCGGCGGAATCACCGGCTTCGCCGTGACATTGGGAATCGCGCTCTACGGCCTGTATGGCGTCGGCTACCTGGAGAACATGCTGAAGTTGGAGACCAACCCGGTCCTGCACGGCGTGTGGCTGTTCTCCCCTCACTATTCGTTCGCGGACCTCACGCAACGTTTCCTTTTCAAAGCGGGAGCCCTGCCCGCGGATGCCTTCCGGGGCATGATCCTCTACTTCGCGGGAATCCTCGCGGTCTATGCCGGCCTGTCCCGATTGTGCTTCCGCACGAAATTGGCCGCTTGACCCCGGGTTTTCCCAAACCAACCAGCCCATGTCCCTTACCCGCAGCCATACCCTCTCCGTTTGCCTGATAGGCACCGGCGTTGCCTTGTGGGCACTTGCCGGGAAGCCTCTCGTCAGCAACGCGGACCTCAAGGTCCCGCTCAACCCGCTGGGCATCAACCGCAGCCCTTATGGCGAGGTTTTCGCGATGGCGATGCAGACGCCGATCGACACCTATTTCCATGGCGTGATGGGCGGCGCTGGCCACGAGCACAAGGAAGGCGAGGAATGCTCCTCCTGCAAGGAGGCGGATCAGAAGATGGCGCAGCAGAAGGACGCGAACGGCCTGCCCGGGAAGTTCGAGAATCTCCTCGCCTCGCTCGAAAAGGCCGTGGAAACGCGGACAAATCCGAAGGCGGCGACCAAGGAGCACAAGCTCTACTTGCGCCGCCAGGTGGAAGACAAGCTGCGCTTCGCCTACGGACTGGATCCCTCCCACTACGCGAACTACAACTCGCTGCATTTTTTCCTGACGGAGCCCGAACTGGGAACCCGCCCCGAGCTGACTCCTTCCGCCGCGAAGCTGGCGGATGAAACGATCCGTTACTGCCTGAAACAGGAGAACGATCCACGCCCGGCGCTGACCGCCGCGGCAGCGACCACGAACGTCCTGGAACTGATGTTCAACGACCACCAGAGCGGGTCACCGAAGTTCACGACCGCCCAGATGCGCGAGTATCTGGCGCTGCTCGACCACTGCCTGGGCCGCTACGTGAGCCTGGCGAAGCGCTGGGACGAGACGGGGAACTGGAAACTGCTCTCCCCGCAGCGCATCGCCGAATGCGACGAGCGATTCACCTTCATTTCCAAGATCCGGCAGGACGATCTCCAGACCATTGAACGTTTCGAAGGCCAATCCGGCCAGCGCCAGGCCGGCAACTGAGTTTCCCCGAGAGATCCCATCCTACCCTTGCTTTCCAATGTCCGTTTTCACCGCTGTCCCTGAACCGCCGCCCTTGCCGGGCCAAAGCACCGGCGCGGCACCGACGCGCTTCATGCCCGGCATGAAGGGGACGGACCTGCTGGGAATCATTTTCCGGGTCTGCCGCGAACTTCGGGTGTCGGACATCCAGATGCGGGCACAACGCCCGGTCTATATCCACACGAACAAGGGGATGGAGAAACTGGATTTCCTGGGCGTCCTTTCCGCCCCGAACATGGATGACATCCTGAAGGAACTCATCCGCAACCGTGAAAGCGGAAGCCATGGCTTCGGCCAGGAAGAGGTGAGCCTCGAATCGCGGGTGGACGAGAAGATCGACCAGGCGATCGAAGTATTTTCCAAAACGCGTGTCGCGGACTTCTCCTGCGACGGCGTGCCGATGGGCAACAACGGCGAACGGTCTGGCCGCCTCCGTATCCAGGCGCACTTGAGCTCCTCCGGGTTGGGCGTGACCTGCCGTATCCTGAACGATTTCATTCCCGAACTCGAGTCGCTGGGAATCGACCCGGACACGACGTCCACCTTGCGCCACGGCGTGCTGAAGCGCGCTGGCCTGTGTCTGGTAACCGGACCCACGGGTTCCGGCAAATCGACGACGCTGGCCTCGCTGATCGACTGGTGCCGCCGGCACCACCCGAAGCACATCGTGACGGTCGAGGACCCGATCGAATACCAATATCCGGACGATATGGACGATCCGGACTATCCGGGCCACCGCATTCCCTCGCCGAGCATCGTGACGCAGCAGGAAGTGGGACGTGACGTCCACAACTACAAGCAGGGTCTCAAGGACGTCCTGCGGAAAGCGCCGCACATCATCCTGCTGGGGGAAATCCGGGACCGAGAGGCGATGGAGACCTGCATGGAAGCCGCGCAAACGGGTCACCTTGTCCTGTCCACGCTGCACACCACGGGCGCGGTGAAGACCATCGGCCGGATTCTGGAGCTCTATCCGAAAGACAGCCACTCCGCGGTGCTGAGCCGGTTGGCGGAAATTTTGATTTTCATCCACTCGCAGGGCCTGCTCAACGGCGTGCAACGCCGGGTGCTGACCTATGAGTTCCTGCAGAACAACGATGACGCGGTCTCCAGCGCGATCGCCAACTACAGCGGCGGCGCGCGCTCGCTGGAGGACGTGATCCGCCGCGCGGGCAACATCGAGTGGGACAACAACCTGAAGCGCCTGGTCCGCCAGGGCCTGATCACGCAGGAGACCTTCCAAAACGCCAAGATGAACAAGAACGACGACGGCGATTGACCATTTTCCGGGAAACACCCCGCGCTCCGAGGAACTCAGAAACCCCGGTGCGTGAACTTCCCCATCCGACAAAACACAACACCCGACTAGACTAGAAAATAACACACCATGAAACTGAACATCCCTAACATGA
>CAXTTX010000035.1:0-3147 GCA_964247045.1 uncultured Verrucomicrobiales bacterium
AGCAGGACGACCTTGGTGCTTTCCGGGAGGGCGGCGAGGACGGTGACGATGTCGGCGGCGGTCATGCGCTCCAGGCGCTCGCCGGTTTCGGGATCGTGGGGGACACCGGCGGCGGCCCAGAGGACGCGGAGGTAATCGTAGATCTCGGTGGCGGTGGCGACGGTGGAGCGCGGGTTCAGGCCGCCGCCGCGTTGCTCGATGGCGATGGCGGGGCTGAGGCCCTCGATGGCATCGACGTCGGGCTTTTCAAGCTGGTCGAGGAACTGTCTGGCGTAAACAGAGAGGGACTCGACGTAGCGGCGCTGGCCCTCGGCGTAGAGAGTGTGGAAGGCGAGGGAGGACTTGCCGGAGCCGGAGGGCCCGGTGATGACGACGAGTTTCCCGCGCGGGATATCGACATCGATGTTCTTGAGATTGTGCTGCCGCGCGCCGCGGATCCGGATGGTCTCGTCCACGGGGAGAGGGTGGATGGGGAGGAAGGTTTTTGGAAGGTTATTAGGTTTTTTGGGGAGGACCGAGGCCCATTGTTCCAAGGAACAGGGGTTAAGTCGCTTGGTCCCCCAAAAAAAGGAAGAGGAGAGGTGCAAGGAAAATCCAATCCTCTGATGGTTATCGTCCGGCACCTAGACTGGCGATTTGGCTTTCCTTCAAATCGGGAGATGATATTCATAAAAGCTAGGAATCAAAATCGGTTTTGAGAGAAATACACACCCTCCGCAAGCTGTGCTTGATTTAAACGTGTGTAGTGGAATTTTGCAGGGCTACTATTTTCAGCGCGTTCCACACACCATACTTAATGAGCAGCGAATCTAACGGTCAAACAAGGCATGGCGAGCGTGGCTTCGATGCCGCCCGTCACAGACAAGAAGACGATTACCTAAATCGGTGGTCCTTTGCCCAAGAAATCTATCGAATAGCATCCGGCGGACTTCGCGACTGGTCGGTGCGAATTGGAGTCTACGGCGAGTGGGGCTCAGGAAAGACCTCAGTGCTTAATTTCGTGGAATCAATGGCCCTTAAGGATGGCCATCTTATTTTTCGTTTCAATCCTTGGCAGTTTCAGAATGCGGATGACCTTTGGAGAGCATTTGTTATCGGACTTTTTTCTCAGATCGAACAAGCCACACACAATCCTCCTACAGGAAAACTTTCTCGAAATGCGAAGGTTCTTTCAAGTTCAGTAGCAAAAGTGCTTCCCACTTTTATAAAGCTAGCAAAAAAAGAAGCCGGGGAAGCATGTGAGCAAGGGCTGAAGTTCTTGAAAAAGTATCTTTCGTTCAATGAAAAGGATTTAAGGGATCTGGGAGAAGCAGTTGGAGATTGCCGGCTAATTGTAACGATTGACGACTTAGATCGTACAGAAGCCCGGCTTGTACCAGAGATTCTATTTGCTTTGAAAGAAATTATGGATGTGCCGGGGATGGCTTTTGTGTGCGCGTTCGATCCGGTAGTCGTTGGGAAAGTTCTGGGCGATTCACATTCGGGCTTCGGCGATGGGTTAGAATTTTTAGAAAAAATTATTGATTATCCGCGCTGGCTTCCGGAACCCACCAAAGATCAGTTATCCAGATTGGCAGTAGCTGATGCCTCAAAATTTTGTCCCCACGTCCCGGCGGGGGAATTGAGTGAAGCGGTGGGTCTTTTGCCCAAGAATCCAAGGGCGATCCGGCAGTTCATACGAATTTTAGACCTATTAAGGCACCAAATACAGCGCCATCACGATTATGAAATCCATTGGCCCGTATTGCTGGCAGCAAACGTTCTGAAAGTGCGATTTCCAAAAATATCACATGAAATTCTGGGGGATCCGAATTTCTGGCAAGGTATTTATGATTCGACATTCTCCGGGGAAAGTAAGGAATCCGATCTTAAGAATTTAATCACCACAAAGATTGATAAGGTTTTTCAGGAGGACCTCAAAAGGGCTGTCGAAAAAAGAAATGAACTTGAAAAATGTATAGTTGCAATTGCAAGCAGGCTGAACGCTTGGCACGGGTTGGGACAGGATGCGCTAACTTATCAGTTTGAGCTTGCGGAATCACCTTGCGCCGTCACTTGGAAAGAGTTCGATTCCCTCGTTGTATACTTGAATACCAGTTCAATTTCTTCCGAATCGACTCAGAAGTGGATCGACAATCATTCGGCAATGGGTGGCCAGCCCAAGAGCCTGATCTTTGCCGAATTGGTACCGGCTTGCCTTAATCGAAGACTAGCCCACTTGGATAAAGCGGCGAGCGCGATGCCTGGTCGTGAAATGAATGAACATCTGGAAAGCGCAAGAAAACTGTTACGGCTGGGCGAAATTCTGATGAGCGAAATGCACCAAGATTTTTCACAGGATCCAATTCAAACTTCTAACCTTTTCGAGCAAGTCCGAAAATATTTTCACTGGAGAAGGACAGCGCCATACAGATTGGCCAGGAGGGAGGAACGAAAACTGCTCATAAAGCTCTTTATGTCAAATAAGGATGCCATTGAACCATGGGTCGAAATTATAGGTCTGGGTTACGAATACGGCAGGTACGAACATGATAATAATGAATGGAAGATTCTGATAGGTAAGTTTCAGAAGAACTTGAAGGAAAGATGCAGTCGATGGTTGATCAATCAGATGTTAACCCGATCCGAATTTGTTCGGCATGTCCTTCGTGAAGAAAAACATGGGCACCTATACGCAGAACTGTTTTTGGATCTGAATGCCCCAATTTGGACGAAGCAACGAAATGATCTGCTGAAGAGCTTGGGCACGAAGACCGGTAACCCAACGCTCCAAAACAACGCATACGAGATCCTTTCTTGGCTTTATTATTCCGCGAGCGAAGATAAAGGGGAGTCGAAAAAGGCCAAGGCCCTATTGAGTCAGGCTGATTTTGCCTCCCAGCTTTGGAAAGCTTGTGTATCGGAATCTTTGAATCCTAGGGCTGTCGGGAGTTTGCGAAAAGCTCATGCTTTTCTGGTGGCCAATGGGGTGGTATGCAAGACGCCGGTTTGGTGGGACCAAATTGTGAAAGATATGCCAACGATATAACATCAATATAGTTAGGTCTCAGCCTGTTGGCTTGCTTCCGGCTCGGGAGGGGGGAGGCCGCGGCGCTCGGCGTCGATGGCGAGGTAGTCGACGCCGGCCTCGCGGTTGGTGGCCTTGGT
>CAXTTX010000035.1:3157-5457 GCA_964247045.1 uncultured Verrucomicrobiales bacterium
GGACTCGGAGGTCGAGGCGGAGGCCATCGCGGACGAGGAGGCCCCAGCCGGCGGGGATTTCATGGTGGGCGATGAGGCCGGGCTCGACGACGAGGTAGTGGAGGTTGGCGGCGTTCCACTTCATGAGGTTCTCCATCTTGGTCTGCCCGTGGAGTTGGCGGGAGAGGGTGGCGAGGGATTTGACGACCTTCAGGTAGGGCGGGTGGTCGCTGCGCTCGAAGGCGGCGGTTTCGTATTCGGGCCAGAGGCCGTCGCCGCGGAGGAGGGAGGGGCAGGTGAGCTTGAGATGGATCTCGAGCTCGGCGCGGAGGGCGGTGAGTTCCTTGAGGCGGGCGAGGAGTTTCTCCGAGTTGCGGCAATCGCGGACAAGGTCGGGGCGGCTGGCCTTGCACTCGAAAAGGGCGGAGAGGCCGATGGCGGCGAGGGTGTGGATGCGTTTCGTGCCGCGTTTTTCATCGAGGCGGGCGACCTTGAGGCTGCCGGGGCGGTAGGCGGCGACGTCGAGGCGGAAGCGGAGATTGGGGAGGGAGACCTCGCGGGCGGTGATGGGGTAGCCATTGGCCTGCGCCCAGATGAGGGCGAGGCGCTTTAGTTCCAGGTGGGCGGCGGATTCCCCTGCGGGCATGGATTAAGAAAGCATGAAATTTTGAGGATGAAATTCGAAACGGGGAGGAAGAACTCACACCCGGGGTCTTGCGGGCCTGCCTCCTTTTGGTGATGTTCAAAGGCGTGGAATTCGGATAGGGAGAGCCGCGCGCTTTCCCCAAGGAGGGCGAAAACCCAAACTGCAAACCCGAAGCCCATGCCGAAATTTCTCCGCGTTCTTGTCTGGATTCTCATTTCCCTGCTGGGAGCAACGGCGGTGGGGGTGGCGGCATTCCAGAGGAGCGAGCCGGTGAACGCGCTTTGGCTGGTGATCGCGGGGGTGTGCACGTTCGCGGTGGCGTACCGGTTTTACTCGGCGTGGCTGGTGGCGAAGGTGCTGACGGTGGATGACAATCGGGCGCCGGCGGCGGTGACGTGCAGCGACGGGAAGGATTTCGTGCCGACGCCGAAGTGGGTGGTTTTCGGCCACCATTTCGCGGCGATCGCGGGGCCGGGGCCGCTGGTGGGTCCGGTGCTGGCGGCGCAGTTCGGCTACCTGCCGGGGATGCTGTGGATTTTGATCGGGGCGACGCTGGGCGGCGGGGTGCATGACGCGGTGATCCTTTTCGCGTCGATGCGGCGGAACGGGAAATCGCTGGGGCAGATGCTGAAGGAGGAGATGAACCCGGTGATCGGGTTGATCGCGATGGTGAGCCTGCTGGCGATCATGACGATCCTGTTAGCGGTGCTGGGGCTGGTGGTGGTGAAGGCGCTGGCGGAGAGTCCGTGGGGCCTTTTCACGATCGCGTGCACGATCCCGCTGGCTTTCGTGATGGGGGTGATGATCAAGAGCGGGAAGGTGGGGGTGACGGCGGCCTCGGTCTTCGGGGTGATCGGGCTGATGGCGGCGGTGGTGGGTGGGAAGTATTTGCCGCCATCCTGGCTGAGCGCGCTGACGCTGGAGTCCACGGAGCTGGCGTGGGCGATCATGATCTATGGTTTCGCGGCGAGCGTGCTGCCGGTGTGGATGCTGCTGGCACCGCGCGATTACCTGAGCACCTTCATGAAGCTGGGAACGGTGGCGGTGCTGGGGGTTTTCATCGTGGTGCTGGCGCCGACGCTGCATATGCCGGCGGTGACGCCGTTTGTGAAGGGCGGCGGTTTCGTGGTGCAGGGGCCGGTGTTTCCTTTCGTGTGCATCACGATCGCCTGCGGGGCGGTGAGCGGGTTCCATTCGTTGATCGCGTCCGGGACGACGCCGAAGCTGCTGGCGCGGGAAAAGGACATCCGGCTGGTGGGGTATGGCTCGATGGTGGTGGAGATGCTGGTGTCGCTGATGGCGATCATCGCCGCGTGCGCGCTGATGCCGGGCGAATATTTCGCGATCAACTCGCCGATCGACGCGAGCAATCCGGCGGCGGTGACGGCGCAGATCGCGAAGATCAATTCCTACGGACCGGAATATGCGGTGACGCAGGAGCACATGGACAAGCTGGCGAAGGACCTGGGCGAGCCGAACATGATCGGCAAGGTGGGCGGCGCGCCGACCTTCGCGGTGGGGATGGCGCAGATGTTCGCGAAGGTGATCCCGGGGCAGACGGCGCTCTCGCTTTGGTACCATTTCGCGATCATGTTCGAGGCGCTGTTCATCCTGACGACGCTGGACGCGGGGACACGGGTGGGGCGTTTCATTTTGCAGGATTTGTTAGGAAACA
>CAXTTX010000035.1:5467-7785 GCA_964247045.1 uncultured Verrucomicrobiales bacterium
CATCCATCCGCGGCTGGGGAACACGCGGTCGTGGGTGGGGAACATCCTGGCGACGGGGCTGCTGGTGGCGGCGTGGGGATTCTTCCTCTATCAGGGCGCGCTGGATCCGGCGGGGATCGCGAAGAGCCTGTGGCCGCTGTTCGGGATCTCGAACCAGTTGCTGGCGGTGATCGCGTTCTGCCTAGGGACGGTGGTGCTGATCAAGATGGGGAAGGCGCGGTATTGTTGGGTGACGGTGGTGCCGATGCTTTTCCTGACCACGGTTTCGTTCACGGCGGGGATCATGAAGCTGTTCTCGCCGAACGCGGGGGGATTTTTCCCGGCGATCAGGACAGTGGAGGCACAGATCGCGGGTGGTTTGCAGGGGAAGGCGCTGAAGGCAGCGGAGACGGCGTTGTTCAACTTGCGGATCGACGTGGTGGTGACCGTGACGTTCCTGTCATTCGTGGCGATCATCGTCCTGGGCACGGCGCGGGAGTGCTGGCTGTTGCTTTCGAAGCGGAAGCCGGTGGTGCTGCGGGAGAGCAAATATATCACGCACGAGGCGGCGGACGCGGGGTTGCTGCCGACGAATTTGCTGTGAGGTTCAGCTTTCGGCCGACCGATGGGTTTTTTCGGGACTTGCAGATGGCCGTTCCCGGTCGATAGAGTTCGGGGTTGTAACCAATTACCACGATGGAATGGAAAGGCAGAAGAGAGAGTGACAACGTGCAGGACGCCCGTGGGGAGAGTTCTGGAGGATTTGGCGGTGGCGGTGGCGGCGGTTTGGGCCTGCTGATGACCATCGGGCGGATTTTCGGGATCAAGGGGATTTTGTTCGCGATCGTGGCGGGGGCGGTGCTGTGGAAGCTGGGGATACTGGATCCGATCGCGTTGATGACGGGCGGGCCGTCGCCGACGGAGCAGCGGGAGGTGCAGACGACTCCGGAGATGGAGGAACGGCTGAAATTCGTGAAGGTGGTGATGGCGGACACGGAAGACGTGTGGACGCAGGAGTTTGCCCGGCACAACGCGCGGTATGTATTGCCGAAAATGAAGGTTTACAGCGGCCGGACGATGACAGCCTGCGGTGGCGGCAGCGCGGCTATGGGGCCTTTTTATTGTCCGGGGGACCAGGTGGTTTACATCGACCTGACTTTTTATGATGAGCTGGCGAGAACCTTTAAATCTCCGGGCGATTTCGCGCAGGCGTATGTGATCGCGCACGAGGTGGGGCACCATGTCCAAAAGCTGCTGGGCACCTCGGACAAGGTGGCGGCGAAGCAAGGACAGGCGGACTACAATGAGTATTCGGTGCGTTTGGAATTGCAGGCGGACTATTATGCCGGCGTGTGGGCGAACCACTCGAAGAAATATCTTGAGGAGGGGGACATCGAGGAAGCGATGCGGGCGGCGAACGCGATCGGGGATGACTCGATCCAGAAGAAGACCCAAGGCCGGGTGGTGCCGCACTCTTTCACCCACGGGACGTCGGAACAGCGGATGCGGTGGTTCAACAAGGGCCTGCAAAGCGGGACGCTGGAGGGCGGCGACACGTTCGCGATGCCTTACAAGCAGTTGTGAGGGTCAACGGCCATCCGTCATGGGTCATTGGTGAAGAAAAAGAATTTAGCCGCAAAAGGGGCAAAAAGGGGGCGGGGGAGCGAGAGTGCAGGTGGTCCTGCAAGACAGGGAAGGTGGCACACTACGCGCTTTTGTTCATGGGGAAGTTGTTTATCCTGAAGCCATGATCAATCGCCGGAGTTTGCTGAAAAGCCTTGCCGTGTTGCTGGTGCCGCTGGCGTTCGCCGCTTGCGGGGAGAAGAAATCGGGGGAAGGCGGCGCGGGTGGGGAGCCGCTGCGGATCGGGATGGAGCTGACCTATCCGCCGTTCGAGATGCAGGACAAGGCGGGGAATCCGGACGGGGTGGGGGTGAAGCTGGCGGAGGCGCTGGCGAAGAATCTGGGCAGGCCGCTGAAGATTGTGCCGATGGATTTTTCCGGACTCATTCCGGCGCTGAAGGGCGGGAATATCGACCTGATCATTTCGTCGGTGACGGAGACGGAAGAGCGGCGGCAGTCGATCGATTTTTCGGTGCCGTATGCGTTCACGGGGCTGGCGCTGCTGGTGAGGAAGGACTCGGACATCCAGTCGATCGAGGATTTGAAAAAGCCGGGAAGGACGATTTCCGCGAAGGCGACGACGACGGGCGAGAGTTGGGCGATCAAGCACCTGCCGGACGCGAAGCGGGTGGTGTTCGAGGATCAGACGGCCTGCGTGCTGGAAGTGGTGCAGGGCCGCGCGGACGCGTTCATTTACGACCAGCTTAGCATCTACC
>CAXTTX010000035.1:7795-8058 GCA_964247045.1 uncultured Verrucomicrobiales bacterium
GAGAACGAGAAGACGACGCGGGGCCTGCTGAAGCCCTTCGTCGAGGAGTCGTGGGCGGTGGGAGTGGCGAAGGGGAATGACAAGCTGAGGGAGCAGGTGAACGGCTTCATTGAGAAATTCCGCGCGGAGGGAGGATTCGGCAAGCTGGGTGACCAGTATCTGAAGGAGGAGAAGAAGTTTCTGGAGAGCCAGGGAATCCCGTTCATCATCCGGTAAACCGCCGAACCGGAATGCCGCGCCGCCACCTGCTCGCCAATGTCATC